>JANYIP010000107.1 GCA_025361995.1 Streptomycetales bacterium
CTCGTACCAGCACGAGCCGGCCCACTGGGGCATCACGTTCAGCTCCCGCCGGTAGGTCCGCGGCCCGTCACCCAGGTCCAGCTCGACGTCGACCCAGTCGCCGACCCGGCCCAGCGGCGGCACCGGCTCACTGGTGGCGTCGTCGGGGTCCAGCGCCTGCGGGCTGAAGTCCGCCAGCTCGGGCAGCTCCACTGGCAGCATCGAGTCGGGCAGCGCGATCGGCAGCCCCGTCTCGTCGTACACGATCGGGAACGGCTCGCCCCAGTAGCGCTGCCGGGAGAAGAGCCAGTCCCGCAGCTTGTACGTGACGGTGCTCTCGCCGGCGCCCTCCGCGACCAGCCAGTCGATCATCGCGCGCTTGGCGTCGGCGACGCCCAGCCCGTCCAGGAAGCCGCTGTTGACGGCCGGCCCGTCGCCGGTGAACGCCGCCCCGTCGAAGCCCTCCGCCGGCTCCACGGTCCGCACGATCGGCAGGTCGTAGGCCTCGGCGAAGGCCCAGTCCCGCTCGTCCTGGCCGGGCACGGCCATGATCGCGCCGGTGCCGTACCCCATCAGCACGTAGTCGGCGACGAAGACCGGCACCTGCGCGCCGTTTGCCGGGTTGCGCGCGAAGGCACCGGTGAAGACCCCGCTCTTGTCTCGGCGGTCGCTCGCCCGCTCCAGATCGGTCCGGCCGGCGTTGGCGGCGCGGTACGCCTCGACGGCCTCGGTCGGCGTGGCGGCGCCGCCGGTCCAGGCGGGCATGGTCCCCGCCGGCCATCCCGGCGGGACGATCGCCGCCAGGACGGGGTGCTCGGGCGCCAGCACCATGAAGGTGGCGCCGAACAGGGTGTCCGGCCGAGTCGTGAAGACGGTGATGTCGGGACCGTCGGCGACGGCGAAGCGCACCCGGGCACCTTCGGACCGGCCGATCCAGTTGCGCTGCATGATCTTGATCGACTCGGGCCAGTCCAGCCGGTCCAGGTCCTCGATCAGCCGGTCTGCGTACGTGGTGATCCGCATCATCCACTGCTTCATGCTGCGCTTGAAGACGGGGAAGTTGCCGATGTCGCTGCGGCCCTCGGCGGTCACTTCCTCGTTGGCCAGCACCGTCCCCAGCCCCGGGCACCAGTTGACCGGCGCCTCGGACAGGTACGCCAGCCGGCGCCCGTCGACGACCGCGCGCCGCTGTGTGGCGGACAGCTCCGACCAGAGGCGACCGTCCGGGGTGGGCCGGGTGCCGGCAGCCAGCTCGGCCTCCAGCTCCGCGACCGGCCGGGCCCGCGCAGCGTCCTCGTCGTACCAGGAGTTGAAGATCTGCAGGAAGATCCACTGGGTCCAGCGGTAGAACGCGACGTCCGTCGTGGCGACGCTGCGGCGGGGGTCGTGAGCCAGGCCGAGGCGGCGCAGCTGACGGCGCATGTTGGCGACATTGGCGTCGGTGGTCACCCGTGGGTGCTGGCCGGTCTGCACGGCGTACTGCTCCGCGGGCAGCCCGAACGAGTCGTATCCCAGGGCGTGCAGCACGTTGTAGCCGCACATCCGCTTGTAGCGGCCGTAGACGTCCGTCGCGATGTAGCCCAGCGGGTGCCCGACGTGCAGGCCGGTCCCCGACGGGTACGGGAACATGTCCAGCACGTAGCGCTTGGGCCGTGCGGCGCCGCCGGATCCGTCGGACCCGTCGGCTCCTTCGGCGGCGGCCAGCGCCCTGGTCGGGTTGGGCGCCTCGAAGGTGTGCTCGTCCTCCCACCGGTCCTGCCAGCGCTGCTCGATCGCACCGGCGAGCACGGCCGTATAGCGGTACGGCGGGACCACCTCGGTGCTGCCTGCGCTCTGGGTGCTCTCGGCGCTCTGGGTCGGGTCGCTCATCGTGGCCTCTCGTTCCGCCGCTGGCGGCTCTGCTGGTCCGGACATGAAGAAACCCCTCGCTCAGGAGGGGTCGCCGCGCTGACATGTGCTCGCTGGTCAGCGCGGCCCGGTAAGGAGCAGTCCGTGTCGCATAGGTCACAGACTAGCGCAGGGACACTCGGGTCAGACCGAGCCGGGGCCAGCGGCCCGGCTCAGTCTGACCCCAGCAGCGCGGCTAGGGCTTGAGCGCCCAGATGCCTCGGCCGTGGGTGGCTGCATACAGCAGCCCGTTCGGCCCCACCTCGAGGTCGATCACGGTCGTCGTGGGCAGGTTCGTCCCCAGCCGGGACCAGCTCGTCGAGCCGGCCGGCCGTACGACGGCACCGAGGTCCGTCCCGACGACGAGCGTGCCGGCGCCGACGAACTTCACCGAGTTGACCGGAATGTCCGGCAGGTTCGCCGAGATGTCCTTCCATGTCGCCCCGGAGTTGAACGACTCGAACAGGTGCCCGATACCGGCGCCAGGTCCCTCGGTCCAGCGACGCGAGAAGCCGTTGAAGCCGACGATCACGTGGTTCGACGCGTGCGGGTCGACCGCGAGGCCGCTGACGTAGCGGTTCGGCAGCAGACCGGCGACCGGGAGGTTGAGCTGGTGCCAGCCCGTCCCGTCGGTGTTGCCCACCGCGATGCCGCGGGTGAACCCGACGTTGTTGCACGGGCCGCACCACCCCACGTAGGCCTTGCCGTCCGACACGGCGATCGACGTCGCGGACCGGCCGACACCGAGGTCGTACGCGGCCGTCCAGCCCGACGCGTCCTGGATCTTGAACCCCTGGTGCTGGATCCAGACGAACTCACCGCCTGCCACCCAGGTGTTGATGTTCGAGGGGTCGGCCGAGAACGGTGCGATGAACCGCGGGCTCGGGTCCAGCGGGTCGATGCTCCGCGCCGTCGACGTCTCCGGGGAGCCGTCGCCGCGGTTGACGTTGCAGTTGTTCGTGACGCTCATCGCGAGGTAGACGTACTCCTGGACCTGGTTGCAGCCGTTCTGCGGGTCGAGCAGCGTGTCGCCGCCGTCGCCACCGAAGTTGGACCCCATGACCCGGTCCTTGCCCCGCAGGACGGACACGCCGTTGTCCTGCAGCCCACCGCTGACGACGACGCCGCCGAACTTCTTGTCCACGCCGACACCGACCGCGTAGTACTGCAGTGCGTCGATCGTCCCGTCGTTCAGGCTGACCCAGTCGGTCGCGTGCCCGTCCGCGTTGACCTGCCCGTTCATGGGACGCCGGTAGACACCGCCGTCGTTGCCGACGTAGGTCCAGAACTTGCCGCCGGAGAATCCGAAGGCCGCGGCGTGCTGGTCGGGGTGGGTGGTCTGCGGGCAGGTGCCCGACTGGGTGCCCTGGGCGTTGGACCAGCACGCGAACCCGAAGTTCCAGTACGGGCCCACCGTGTTCCACGACTTGCCGCCGTTGGTGGTCTCGAAGACCTCCTCCAGCCCGGCGATCACGTGGTCGGCGTTGATCGGGTCGACTCGCAGCGACTGGTTGTACCAGGCCTGGATGCCGGGCTGGTAGCCAGGATCCTGCAACGCCGATCCCGAGGCCTTGAGCTTGGCCGAGTCGGCGATCAGCGTGAACGGACCGTAGGGCGAACCACTCTTCGACACGTAGATGCCGCCGAGGGCGGTGTCCGGGTTGCTGAGGTAGTTCGCGATCGACTCGTTCATCACGTACAGCTTCGAGCCCGTCGTCGAGTACGCGAACGACACGTTGCCGATGTCGTCGCCGGGCAGGTCGCCGGCCGGGTTGAACTTCACCCAGGTCGAGCCCGACTTCTTGTACAAGCCGTTGTACGTGTCTCCGCCACGCCAGCCGAGGGCGAGCACGATCCGCGACGGGTCGGCCGGATCGATCGCCACGTCGTTGGCGATGTTCTTGTACGCAGCGCTGGGGTCGCTCGCGAGCGGGTGGCCCGGAAGGTAGTCGGGGTTGGGGGCGTAGACGAGCTTCCACGACCCGGTCAGCGTGCTGCTCGAGTGGGACCAGACGCCGCGGCTGGTCGCCGCGTACACCTGCCCGCCGCCGAAGCGCAGCGCGTTGATGATGGTGCTCTCGAGCTCGCTGCCGCCCACCCGCATCGCCGGGGTGAACGTCCCGGTCCGCGGGTGCGGCAGCACGAACACGCCCGCCCCGACAAAGCTCGTCGCACCGGTGTTGGCCTCACCCGTCGCGTACCAGAGCTGACCAGCCGCGTCGAGCTCGAGGTCACCCGTCGAGAGCGAGGGCAGCGTGTCCGCGATGGGCGTCCAGTGCCCCCCACCCGTCGTGGACCGCCAGATGCCGCCGTTGGCGCCGCCGGCATAGACGTATCCGGACGCGTCCGCTGCCAGCCCGGTCACCCGCCCCGTCACGTCACCGGAGCCGCCGCTGGAGTTGGAGTTGTAGTCGCGGTAGCGCTGGTCGTCAGAGTTGTAGACCTTGTTCGTCACGTGGGTCCACGACCCGCCGATCACCGGAAGGTTGGTCAGTGCCGTGAACGCAGCGCCGTAAGCACCTGGCGAGACGATCCCCGGCGCGGTGCGCGCCTGCGTCCACTCCTGGGTCGCCACGAGGGAGTTCCGGCTCTCGTCGCCGCCGTCATCGGCCGCGGTGACGGCACGCGCCTGAACCGCCCCTTGAGTCGCAAGGCGCTGAACAGCGACCGGGACGTGCCGGCCAGTGGCTGCAGCGGCCAGTGAAGGGGTCGCAGCAACGAGGGCAGCGACCGCGGCGGAGGCAAGGATCGCTCGCTGTGCGCGGACACGACGAACGGACGGTCGGTGCATCGGGACTCCCGAGGGTGGGGACGAGGTCGGGCGAGCGTCTCACCGGAGATTCTTCGGCGCTACCCCTAACCGGCAGCCAAAACTCCGGTCTAGGCCGATCAGGTCTGATGTCTTTACTCTCGGTGATCGGTACTCGACGGACCGTCAAGAATTCGCCCGAGGGCGGCGCCGACAGCAGCGTGGACGCCCCAGCCCCAGTGCATCCCGTCGGGATTGCCGGTACCGGCCGCGAGGGACGGCGCAACGATCGGGTCCAGGTCGACCGTGGCCACCCCGTGGCTCTGCGCCCAGCGCTTCGCCGCGGCCACCGCCGGCCGGTGGTGCCGCTGCGAGGGATAGCTCGGCGAGTCGTACGGCGAGGGCGTGAGCAGGATGACGGGCAGCGAATCGCCCGACGGGCTCAGCAGGCGTACCGCCTGGACGATCCTGGTGAGGTAGACGTCGGTCGCTGCCTGCGGGAGCTGCCGCAGACGCCCTCCGGTCAACCGGATCAGCCGTGGCGCCGCCGCCCGGTAGACCGACCGCGTCCGCCGACGCAGCCCGCCCGGGCGGACGTACGGTATGCCGTCGCGCAGGTAGGTCGGCATCGCAGCGGGCAGCTGGTCCATGTGACCGACAGACAGCACCAGGGCGCTCGCGCGAGGAGCCAGCACGGTCGCCACGTACGGGTCCTTGGTCAGCGCCCACCAGGCGTCGCGGGCGGTCCAGCCGAGCCGGGCGACCACGTCCACGTTCGCATCACCCAGGGCGGCGGCCATGACGTTGGGATAGAGGCGCGGGTCGGTCAGGGCCTCCGGCTGCGCCGGGCCGTGGAAGGTCAGCGAGTCGCCGAAGACGAGGACGTGGCGGGTCACCGCGCACTCAGCCCGCCCTCAATCGGAGCTGGACTGGTGCTCGAGGGGGGCGGACTCGCGGCGCAGCCCCCGTCGGCGGTACATCTCGCGGTCGGCCTGGTCGAGCAGCGACGCCAGGTCGCCGTCGTCCCACGGGGCCAGCATGGCCGACCCGGCGCTGACCTGCGGGACCCAGCCAGGCACGTCCTCCGGCGGCAGGTCCATGATCTTGTTCGCGACCCGCTTCTCCAGGTCGATCGGTGCTGTACCCGGGCCAGGACCTACGACGCAGAACTCGTCCCCGCCCCAGCGGGCGACGACGTCGCCGCTGCGGACGGCCAGCCGGATCGCGTCGGCGACCGCCAGCAGCACCCGGTCTCCGGCCGCGTGGCCGAGCCGGTCGTTGACCTCCTTGAGGCCGTCGACGTCGAGGAAGACGCAGTGCACGGCGTTGCCGGACCGACGGGCGGACGCCACGATCTGGTCGCCGACCAGCGAGATCCCGCGCCGGTTCAGCAAGCCAGTGAGGTCGTCCTCGACGGCGGCGCGCTCGGCCCGCTCGACAGTGTCGACGAGCCGGTCGAAGGTGCTCCGCCGCATCCGGTTGACGGCCAGGCCCAGCAGGGTGCCCCCGGTCATCCCGATCACCCAGTGCGTGCCTTCGGGCCACCCGATCCCGACCATCGCGGCGATCCAGACGCCCCAGACCGCGACGATGGCCCCGCAGAGCCAGCGCAAACCCATGAGGACGGCCCCGGCCCCGGCGAGGACGAGCATCAGGTTGCTGCTCAGCCAGGGAGCTCGACCCAGCCAGAGGTGGACGGAAGATGAAGCGGCCGCGACGACGCACACGACAGCCATGGCCGGCTGGCCGAAACGATCCGGCAGGGGTCGGCGGCTGACCACAGCGCACAACGTGAAGAAGGCGACCGAGGTGGCCCCGGCGACGAGGGCCATGACGACTCGGATGTGGTGGTCGGGCAGGAAGAGGTTGCCGACCGCCAGGCATGCCGCGAGGACCGCCAGCAGGCCGCTGACGACAGGCAGCACCGCGTTGACGGCCTCGTCGTACCTTCCAGCGCGCCGAACGGCCTCCACCACCATATGGTCGGCCTGTGGGAGCCCATCCTTGATCACACCGACCTGCCCCTGTTTCGCATGCCTGCGCCCGGCCTGACCGTTCGCTCCGCCGACGGGACGACGCAAGCTGTCGCGCTGATCCTGTACGGCGGAAGGGTGAAGGGCCGCTCCGCGTCCCGGCCGTGGCACCTCGCGGCCCTGCGGCTGCGACCGTTCGCTGCTGAGCTGCACCGGGATGGCCGCAGGTCCGGCGTCACGGTGGCCACCTTGCGCTACCGCTACCGCGGCTGGAACGGCTCCGACGCGTCGCCGCTGCCGGATGCCCGCTGGGCTCTGGACGAGATCCGCCAGCGGTTCGGCGACGTACCTGTCGCCCTGGTCGGCCACTCGATGGGCGGTCGCGCCGCACTGCGAGTGGCGGACGACCCCTCGGTACGGGCCGTGGTCGCGCTCGCGCCGTGGCTCCCGCCGGGCGAGCCGGTCGCCGACGTACGCGGGCGGTCGCTGCTGATCATGCACGGATCCGGTGACCGCACGACCGATCCGACGGCTTCGCTCGGGTACGCCGAGGCGGTCGCCGGCGTCACCGACGTCCGTCGCGTCCTGATCAGCGGCTCGGGGCACTCCATGCTCCGCCGGGCGCGCCTGTGGCAGTCCCTGACGGCTGGCTTCTGCATCGACGTCCTGTTCGACGGATCCGACCAATCCCAGCGGCCGACTGGTCCGAACCACCCCTACCAGTCCCTGGGTCAGGGGATCCAGCTCACTCTCTGAGAGGCGTGGTCGTCATCGGTACGGCGGCAGGGACTCCAGCACGTCGACGGGTGGCCGTGATCGGCAGCGGTGTCGCCGGCCTGACCGCTGCCTGGTCGTTGCGCCACACCGCCGACGTCACCTTGTACGAGGCCGACGACCGCCTCGGCGGGCACGCGCACACCCACGACATCCCGCTGGGTGCTGGAGGTACCGGCGGCTCGGTCGCCGTCGACACCGGTTTCATCGTGCACAACCACCGGACCTACCCGACGCTGCTGCGGCTCTTCGCCGACCTGGGGGTGGCCACCCAGGAGTCCGACATGAGCATGTCCGTGCACTGCGACGGCTGCGGCCTGGAGTACGCCGGCGCCCGCGGGGTCAGCGGCCTGTTCGCCCAGCCCAGCGCGCTGGTCCGCGGCCGCTACCTGCGGATGCTGCGCGAGGTCACCGGGTTCCACCGGCAGGCCCGGGCACTGCTGGCCCAGCCAGCAGACAGCGGGTCAGGTGACATTACGCTGGCTGCCTTCCTTGCCGCCGGGGGCTACTCCCCGTACTTCGTGTCGCACTTCATGGTCCCCGTCGTGGCGAGCGTGTGGTCCTGCTCCCCCGCGACGGCGATGGACTACCCCGCGCGCTACCTGTTCTCCTTCCTCGACCACCACGGAATGCTCTCGGTCACCGGCTCACCGCCCTGGCGGACCGTCACCGGCGGCTCGCGCAGCTATGTCGAGAAGGTCGCCAAGGAGCTGTCAGCCGTCGCCACCTCGACCCCCGTGCGCGCGCTGCACCGCATCGAGAGCGGTGCCACCGGTGGGGGCGGCAGGGTCGAGGTCCACGACGACGCGGACGGCGTCGCGACGTACGACGCTGCCGTTGTCGCCACCCATCCCGACCAGGCGCTGCGCCTGCTCGCTGCACCCACGCCAGACGAGCGCGCCGTCCTCGGCGCATTCCGGTACTCGCGGAACGAGACCGTCCTGCACACCGACACCCGGGTGCTGCCCCGCAGCCGCCGGGCGCAGGCCTCGTGGAACTACCGGATGTCGGCCTGTCAGGATGCGCCCGGCGCCGGCCGGCCGGATCATGTAGTCGTCAGCTATGACATGACCCGCCTGCAGCGACTGCCCGGCCCGGAGCGTTTCCTCGTGACCCTCAACGGCGACAGCATCGACAGCACCCGCGTCAGCCCCGGGTCCGTGCTCGCGCGGATGGTCTACGAGCACCCCGTCTACACCCCGGAGTCGGTCGCCGCGCAGGCTCGCCTCCCTGAGCTCGACGACGCGACCGTGGCCTTCGCGGGCGCGTACCACGGCTGGGGATTCCACGAGGACGGCTGCCTCTCGGGGTTCCGGGCCGCGCAGAAGCTGGGTGGGTCGTGGTGACCGCGGCCGCGCCGGTGACGACGGCTGCGGCGACTCTCTACGACACCCGGATCAGCCACGTACGGACGACGCCGGTGCGCAACGGGTTCACGTACCGCAGCTACCAGTGGCTCGTCGACCTCGACCGGTTGCCCACGCTGCCGTGGTTGCCGCTGGGGCTGCGCCGGCTGGCGACTTTCGAAGCGCGCGATCACCTCGGCGACCCGGGCGCGACGATCCGGGCGAACGTCGACGCCTACCTGGCGACCGAGGGCGTCGACCTACGCGGCGGCCAGGTCCTGATGCTGGCCAACGCGCGCACCTTCGGGTACGTCTTCAACCCGCTCTCGGTTTACTGGTGCCACGACCCCAGCGGCTCCCTTGTCTGCGTGGTAGCCGAGGTCCACAACACGTACGGCGAGCGGCACTGCTACCTGCTGCGTACCGACGACCGCGGCCGGGCCAGGACCGGGAAGGCCTTCTACGTCTCGCCGTTCTACCCGGTGGACGGCGAGTACCAGATGAGCCTGCCGGAGCCCACCGATGAGCTGAACCTCACCATCACCTTGCACCGCGCCGAGGGCCGGCCGTTCGTGGCGACCGTCCGCGGCACGGTCCGAGGCAAAGTTGGAGACAAGGCGCGAGCCGGCTCGTTCTCGGGCTGGGCCGTGCTCCGGGCCGCCGCCCGGGTCCCCTGGGTCACCGTTGCCGTCGCACTCCGGATCCGCATCCAAGGCGTACGCCTGTGGCTGCGCCGCGTCCCTGTCGTCCCCCGTCCCACCCACACCCTGCAGGAGAAAGTCCAGTGAGCCACACCCTTCCAGGCCGTCAGTCACCGCCGCTCGGTCTCGACGCCGAGCGCTGGCCGGACCTCGCGAGCGTGCCGCCGGCCGGGCTGTCCTCGCGGGTCGCGCGCAAGCTCTTCGAGCGGGTCGTGCACCGGCTCGAGGTACGCGTCCTGCTGCCCGACGGCCGCGTCCTCGGCCGCGGCGGACTCACCGGCCCGGTCATGCGGCTGGATCGACCCGAGGCGTTCTACCGCCGGGTCGGGGCGGGTGGGCTCATCGGGTTCGGCGAGGCGTACATGGCCGGCGACTGGACCGCTGACGACCTGCCGGCGGTGCTAACCGTGTTCGCCCGCCGGATGGCGACCCTGGTGCCGCCGCCGCTGCAGCGCCTGCGCGACGTCTACGTGCAGCACCAGCCGAAGAGCGAGCACGGCACCATCGCCAACAGCCGCTCGAACATCAGCCGGCACTACGACCTGTCGAACGAGCTCTTCGCGCTCTTCCTCGACGAGACGATGACCTATTCGTCAGCGCTCTTCGAGGCCGGGCCGGACGGATCGCTGCTGGCGGGGGTCGACACGCTCGCGTCGGCCCAGCAGCGCAAGGTCGACCGTCTGCTCGACGGCGCCCACGTCGGTCCGGGCACCCGGGTCCTCGAGATCGGTACCGGCTGGGGCGAGCTGGCGATCCGGGCGGCCGAGCGGGGGGCCGTGGTCCGCTCGATCACGCTGTCCGAGGAGCAGCGGACCCTCGCGCAGGCAAGGGTGGCCGAGGCCGGGCTCGCCGACCGCGTGACCATCGACCTGTGCGACTACAGGGCCGCCGAAGGTGTCTACGACGCGGTGCTCTCGGTCGAGATGATCGAGGCCGTCGGGTATGCGTTCTGGGACTCGTACTTCTCGGTGCTGGAGCGGCTGCTGGCCCCGGGTGGCCGGGTCGGGCTGCAGGCGATCACCATGCCGCACGACCGGATGCTCGCCTCCCGGGACACCTACACCTGGATCCACAAGTACATCTTCCCCGGTGGGCTGCTGCCGTCGGTGACCGCGATCGAGGCAACCGTGGCGGCGGCAACGTCCCTGCGGGTCGCTGAGCGCTTCTCCTTCGGACCGCACTACGCCGAGACGCTCCGGGTGTGGCGGGAGACCTTCGACGACTCCGCCGATGCTGTCGAAGCGCTCGGCTTCGACGACACGTTCCGGCGGATGTGGCGGATGTACCTCGGGTACTCCGAGGCGGGGTTCCGGTCCGGCTACCTCGACGTCAACCAGTTCATCCTGACCCAGCGGTCGTCTGCGTGACCTCCAGCTTCGACACCTCAGCCTTCCTGTACGTCTTGCCGGTCACGGCCGCCGGCGTTGCCGTGGTGATGCTGCTGACGTTCATGGTCGGGGTGTCGCACCAGCGGCACAGCGTCATCGACACTGTGTGGGGACTGGGGTTCGCGGTCGTCGCGCTGATCTCCTTCGGCCTGTCCTCGGGCCATGGCGACGATGCGCGGCGGGTGCTCATCACGGTCCTCACCTGCGTGTGGGGCATCCGGCTGGCCACCCACATCGGCCTGCGGGCTCGCGGCATGGGCGAGGACCCGCGCTACGTCGAGCTGCTCGACCGGGCGCCGGGCAACCGGAACTTCTACGCGCTGCGCGCGGTGTACGGGATCCAAGGAATCGTGCTGTGGTTCGTGTCGATCCCGGTGCAGCTCAGCCAGTTCTCGGGCGGCGGGCTGACCTGGCTCTCGTGGGCGGGTGTGGCGGTCTGGGCCGTGGGCGTCTTCTTCGAAGGGGTGGGCGACTTCCAGCTGTCGCGGTTCAAGGCCGACCCGGCGCACAAGGGCGTCGTGATGGACCAGGGGCTGTGGCGCTACACGCGGCACCCGAACTACTTCGGCGACGCCTGCGTGTGGTGGGGGCTCTTCCTCGTCGCAGCCTCGGCCTGGCCCGGGGTGCTGACCGTGCTGTCGCCCGCGCTGATGACGTACGTGCTGGCGCGCGGCACGGGTAAGAAGCTCCTCGAGGGCCGGATGGCGGAGC
>JANYIP010000183.1 GCA_025361995.1 Streptomycetales bacterium
CGGGGAGGGTGGGGAGCCGGGACGCGCACCCGGCGGGAAAGTGCCGGGAGGGTCAGGCGACCGGACGGCAGGCCATGCCACAGACACGCATCAGGTCGACGTGACGTCGCTCGACCAGGTTGGGCGTGACGGGCTTCATACGAGGAGTCTGACAGAGCGCGGTCCAACATGCGAGACCGGGTCCAGATGGTGGACGAAAGGAGAGGTGGGGTGCTCCCGGGACACCACCCCACCTCTCCGGCTCTCCCCTGCTACACCCGGCTGCGGCGCCCGCCGATGGACGAGACGGCACCGACCACGAGCAGCACGATGGCGATGATGAAGAGCCACTTGGCTGCGGTGGCGAAGCCGATGACGGCCGCGACCAAGGCGGCCACGAGCAGGATCAACCAGGTAGACACGAGGACTCCTCGTCCGGACGGGCGGCGACCGCTGCGGTCGCCGATGACGTCGAGACTCTCCCCGGGTGTCACGCCTGTCTAAACCCCGCTGGACCCTTCTTGGCCTCGGCGTGAGCGGTGTCACCCCGGCCGGACAGGCCCCGCGACGACGTACACCTTGCGCAGGGTCTCGTGGACCGTCCAGGTCGTGCGCGCCTCGGCCTCGACCATGCCGATGTCGCCGGGGCCCAGCTCGAGCGTCGGCCCACCTTCCACGACGACCGTGGCCCGCCCGGCGAGCACGACGAACACCTCGTCGCCCTCGACGTCGGTCGAGACACCGGGCGTGTGCTCCCAGATCCCGATGGTGAGGCCCTGCGCGCCGAGCACGTCCAGCGCGGCCACCCGGGGGTCTCCGGAGACGACCTGATCGGTGTCCAGCGGTGTCGCCGCCAGGGCCAGGGTCGCTGCGGGGATCACGGTGCAGGTCATGCCCGGCACCCTAGCCCGCGCCGACGACCGCCTCTCGGAGTGCCCCGAGCCCCGTGAGCTCGCCGGATCGCCGTCGGCGCGGTGAATGACAACGGTGGGATTTGCCCCGTACGATAACGGCGCGGCCCGGGAGGGGAAGCCTGGGCCGCTTAACACTTCAGGCGAGAGGAGAGCCATGACACCGGATGCGGCCAATACGCCCGCCGGCAGCGGCGCGTCGAGCGCGCCCACGTCCGACGGGCTGTCCGAGCGCGACCTCGCCGTGCTGGCGTTCGAGCGCCAGTGGTGGAAGTACGCAGGGGCCAAGGAGCAGGCCGTCCGCGACCTGTTCGACATGTCGGCCACCCGCTACTACCAGGTGCTCAACGGCTTGATCGACCGGCCGGACGCCCTGGCCGCGGACCCGATGCTGGTGAAGCGGCTGCGGCGGCTCCGGGCTTCCAGGCAGCGCGCCCGCTCGGCACGTCGCCTCGGCTTCGAAGCCTGATCCGCAGCTGACGGCCCATGTCCGACGACGGACGTCTGCCTCCCTCCTGGGGACCCCCTCCCGGAGCGGGACCCGATGGCCTGGCTGGCCTGTTCGACCGCCCGCCGGCCGCGCCAGCACCTGTCCCCCCTGATCCCGCGGAGCTAGCCGCTGCGCACCAGGCCCAGCTCGAGGCGGGCGCAGCTGGCGGCTTTGCAGCGGGTGGGGCATACCCGGCGTACACGGCGGCCGAGGCTGATCCGCCGAGGTCCACCGGTGCCCATCGCGCGGGCCGGCAGCCCGCCCGCTACATCCTGCCTGCGGTAGGTGGCGCCATCGCCGTCGTCCTCGCCGGTCTGGGCATCTCTGGCTGGTTCGGGAGCGGCTCGACGACGGGTGCACCCGCCGCCAGCCAGCGCTCCTTGCTCAGCACCCCGCCGCCGACCGCCTCCACCCCTTCGAAGCCGAGCACGGCGACGCCGTCCCCCACGCACTCGCCGACCGCGCCGGCCAGCCCTCCCGTGCGGAGCGCGAAGCCGTCCCCGGTCGTCGTCGCGCCACCTGTGGTCCATGCGCCCACCGTCGTTCTCAACGAGACGCCGATCCACGGGCTGGCCGCCAGCGTCGCGGCCCGGCTGCGGGCCAAGCACTGGGTCGTGACCGGTGTCGGCAACTGGCGCGGGAACATCGGCGCCACCACGGTGTACTACCCCCCGGGGATGGAGGCTGCGGCCCGCTCGCTCGCCTACGACCTCGGCGTCGACCGGATCCGGCCGAGCGTCGGCGGCATGCTCACCGACCGGCTGAGCGTGGTCCTCACCTCGAACCCGTACTAGCCGCCAGCGCCGCCGGGTGCTCGCGGCCCGGCCGCGGGCACCCGGCGGTACGGTCCAGGCATGACCTCGTCGGTCCCGTCGGCCCAGCTCTCGGTGCTGCTGGCTGACCTCGTGGCCGATCCCTCGCGGGCCCTGGTCGCCTGCGACTACGACGGCACGCTCGCGCCGATCGTCGACGACCCCGAGCTCGCGTTCCCTGCGCCAGGGGCGGTCGAGGCCTTGGCTGCACTGGCCAGTCGAGTCGGGCTGGTGGCGGTCCTGACCGGCCGCCCCGCCGCCGACGCGGTGCGCCTCGGCGGGCTCGACCGGGTCCCCGGGGTGGTGGTTCTCGGCCTGTACGGCGTCCAGCGCTGGTCTGCTGGCGTCCTGGACGTGCCCGACGCGCCGCCTGGGCTGGCAGCCGCCGAGCGCGCTGCCCAGGTGCTGGCCGGGCGGGTGGGGGCCCGCCTCGAGCCCAAGGGCGGCTCGTTCGCTGTGCACACCCGGCAGGCGCCTGATCCGGTGGGGGCGCTCGCCGAGCTGCGGCCGGCGCTGGTCGCCCTCGCCGCCGAGCACGGCTTGCAGGTCGAGCCCGGACGGTACGTCCTGGAGCTGCGCGCCACCGGGGCGCAGCACGTCGACAAGGGCACCGCACTGAGCCGGCTCGCCGCGGCGTTGCCTGACGGGCACCCGGCGTGCAGCGTCCTCTTCGCCGGGGACGACCTCGGTGACCTCGCCGCCTTCGACGCCTGCAGCCGGCTGCGTACGGCCGGGACGCCCGCGTGGTCGGTGGCTGCGGCCAGCCCTGAGGCGCCGGAGGTCGCGGCCCGTGCGGACTTTGTCGTGGACGGCCCGACCGGCGTCGTGGAGCTGCTCGCCGAGCTGGTTCAGCTGCTGGGCTGAGGCCGGCTGATGTCGAGGTCGTCGAGCTGGCCGGCGAGCCACGCGGCCGGTGGCAGAGCGGTGGAGGCGGTGGCCAGCCGGTCGCAGCGGGCCTGCCTGTCGACGGCGTCCATCGACAGCGCGGCGTGCAGCGCCTCGGCCGTGCCCACGACGTCAAAAGGATTGACCATCAGGGCATCCGGGCCGAGCTCCTCGGCAGCGCCGGCTTCCCGCGAGAGCACCAGAACGCACCCGTCCTCAGTCACCACGGGACCCTCCTTGGCCACCAGGTTCATGCCGTCCCTGATCGGGTTGACGAGCAGCACGTCGGCGAGGGCGTACGCGGCGAGCGAGCGCGCGTAGTCGTCCTGGACGTCGAGCAGCAACGGCTGCCACTGTGGCGTCCCGAAGTCGTCGTTGATGCTCTGACCAAGCCGCTGCACGGCCGCGGTGTACTCGCGGTAGACCGGCAGGTCGTGCCGGCTCGGGTACGCGAACGCGACGTGGACGACCTGGCCGCGCCACTGCGGGTAGCGCACGAGCAGCTCGCGATAGGCCTCCAGGCCGCGGACGATGTTCTTGGACAGCTCGGTACGGTCAACCCGGACGATCGCCTGCCGGTCGCCCACCTGGTCGCGCAGCGAGGCTAGCCGGGCCTGGACGTCGGGCTGGGCGGCCCGCTCGCGCAGGGCCGGGCCGTCCACGCCGAGCGCGTGGACGTCCAGCCGGGTGACCTCGCCCTCGTGGTGCACGGCCAGCGGCCCGTTGTCGCCCAGCCCCTCGACCTTGGCCCCCAGCACCCGCGCGCAGCAGCGACCGAACGCCTCGGCCCAGCGGCGGGTCAGGAACCCGGCGCGGTCGGCACCGAGCACCCCGCGCAGAACGGCAGTGCCGATCTCGTCAGGCAGGACTTGGAAGTAGTCAGGGGGAGCCCAGGGGGTGTGCGAGAAGTGGCCGATCCGCAGGTCCGGCCGGCGCTCGCGCAGCAGCCGTGGGGCCAGCGTCAGGTGGTAGTCCTGGATCACGACGCGCGCTCCCGGCGCAGCCTCGGCGGCCACCGCGGCGGCGAACGCGTCGTTGTACTTCACGTACGAGTCCCAGTCGCGGCTGAAACGGGCTCCGAACGATGGCTCGACCGGGGTGTCGAACAGCATGTGGTGGACGAACCAGAGCGTCGAGTTGGCGATCGACGAGTACGCCCGGGTGAACGTCCCCGGATCGATCGCGAGCATCCGGACCGCGGTGCCCGACACGTCGAGGTGGCCGGTGCCCGCAGCCCGGGCGGCTTGGCGGTCCGCGTCGGACAGCGCCGCGCAGACCCAGACCGCGTCCCCCGCGCCGGACAGCGCGGCAACCAGTCCGCCGCCTCCGCGGCTCGCGCTGAGCTGCCCGTCGACTCCGAGGGCGTACGAGACGGGGCCGCGGTTGGAGGCCAGCACCACGTGGGCCGTCCCCGGCTGGGAACCCGGATCCCTCGCCGTCATCGTTCGACTCTAGGAGGCATGGTCCGACTCTAGGAGGCGCGGGTGCCCCGAGACGATCGGGCTGCGGCGTAGTCGGTCAGGGTCACCATCGGCGGCCGCTCGACGAGCTCGACGTCATACGTGCTCACGTCCATCCCGCCGGCCGTCCGCTCGAACTGGGCGATGGTCGGGTTCAGCGGCCCCCGCAACCGGATCCGGCCGGCTTGCTCCAGACGGCGCAGCGCCACCTGCATGATCTCGCTCGCCATCAGGCCGAGGCGCTGGTCGCTCTGGTGGCGGTGGTGCCGCACCCCGAGGTCGACCTGCGCGATCGCGTCGAGCCCCGCGATCTGGAGGGTGTCGACGAGCAGGGCCAGCTCGACGCCGTACCCGGTGGGGAAGGACAGCACCTCGAGCAGGGCTCGGCGGGCCGCGTACTCACCGGCGAGCGGCTGGACCACGCCGGCGAGCTCGGGCCAGTGCAGGTTGATCAGCGGGCGTGCGACCAGCTCGGTGACCCGTCCACCACCGCCGGCGAGCACGGCGTCGTCGGCGCGCAGCGGCCGGTCGTACAGCGCCTTGACCATGCTCACCGTCGGGTCGAGCAGCAGCGGTCCGAGCAGCCCCGTGACGTACGAGGCGTCGAACGAGCGCAGGTCCGCGTCGATGAACACCACGATGTCGCCGCTGCTCGCCACCAGCGAGCGCCAGAGCACTTCGCCCTTGCCGGGCAACGGGTCCAGGCCCGGCAAGATCGCGTCGCGCTGGATCACGGTGGCACCGGCGGCGGCGGCCACTGCTGCGGTGCGGTCCGTGCTCCCGGAGTCGACGACGAGGAGCTCATCGACGAGTGAGCCCGCTGACCCCCCGCTCATCAGCTCCCGGCGGATCGTCGCGACGATCGCCCCGACCGTCTCCTCCTCGTCCAGCGCGGGCAGGACCACGCTGACCGTGCTGGAACTCTTGGCGGCTAGCAGCGACTGGACCGAGAAGTCGGCAGCCGCGAACGTGCGCCGGGCCAGCCAGCGCTCGACGTCGGGTCGCACAGCGGGCCTCCCCGGACGTCTCGTTCCTCGGACCGGGCGCGCGGCGGCGGCGCCTTTCGGTACAGTCTCCCTGTTCGACAGGTGAACCGCGTACCGACACAAATTCATACCGCTCATCCAGAGGGGCAGAGGGAAACGGCCCGTTGAAGCCCCGGCAACCAGTGCGTCAGCAGTTTTTCGCGTACCAGGTGCCAAGTCCGTCCTGAGGGTCCTCGTCGACCCCGGGAAAGATGAGGAGCTAACGACGTGACCACTGTCAGTACCGACCCGGGCTTGGCCATCGCCCCCGGATCCCGCTCGTTCGGACCAGCGACCGCACTCGTGTGCCGCGAGTGCGGGCAGCGCTACCAGCTGGGCGCGCGCTATGCCTGCGACCAGTGCTTCGGCCCGCTGGAGGTCGGCTATGACTTCTCAGGGGGGCCCAGCGGTGCCGTGACCCGGCAGCAGATCGAGGCTGGCCCGCCGTCGATCTGGTGGTACGCCTCGCTGCTGCTGGTGCCCGCCGATGCTGCGGACCGCCCGGTCGACCTCTCGCCCGGCTGGACCCGGCTGCACCGCGCCGACCACCTGGGCGCCGCGCTGGGGATGCGCCGGCTGTGGGTCAAGGACGACAGCGGCAACCCCACGCACTCCTTCAAGGACCGCGTGGTGGCGGTGGCCCTGACCGCCGCTCACACGCTCGGCCTGCAGACAGTCGCGTGCGCCTCGACCGGCAACCTCGCCGGCGCCGTGGCGGCCGCGGCGGCCCGGGCCGGGATGCGGTCGGTCGTGCTGATCCCGGACGACCTCGAGGACGGCAAGACCGTGAACGCCGCGGTCTACGGCGGCACGCTGGTGGCGATCGAGGGCAACTACGACGACGTCAACCGGCTGTGCAGCGAGGTCGCCTTCGAGCACGAGGACTGGGGCTTCGTGAACGTGACGCTGCGGCCGTTCTACGCCGAGGGCTCCAAGACCGTCGGCTACGAGGTCGCCGAGCAGCTCGGCTGGCGGCTGCCCGAGCAGATCGTGTCGCCGATCGCGTCCGGGTCGTTGCTCACTAAGGTGGACAAGGCCTGGCGCGAGCTCGCCGCGCTCGGGCTGGTCGAGGGCACCCCGTACCGGGTGTTCGGAGCCCAGGCGACGGGGTGCTCGCCGGTCTCGCAGGCGTTTGCCGCCGGCCACGAGATCGTCAAGCCGGTGAAGCCGAACACCATCGCGAAGTCGCTGGCGATCGGGAACCCGGCGGACGGCCCGTACGCCCTCGATGTCGTGCGCCGGACCGGCGGCGCCATCGCGGACGTCTCCGACGACGAGGTCGTCGAGGGGATCCGCCTGCTCGCCGAGACCGAGGGGATCTTCGCCGAGACCGCCGGCGGCGTCACCGTCGCCGTGCTCCGCAAGCTGCTGGCGCTCGGCCTCGCCGACCCTGATGCTGAGACGGTCGTCCTCAACACCGGGGACGGTCTCAAGACCCTCGACGCCGTCTCCGGCGTGGTCGGTCCCTCGGCAACGATCCGTCCCACCCTCGACGCCTTCCGCGCTGCGGGGCTCGGGCAGACCCCAGAGGCAGGCCAGCAGTGAGCGTCACGGTCCGAGTCCCCACGATCCTGCGTACGTACACCGGCGGCGCTTCTGAGGTGTCCGTCGAAGGCGGCACCC
Source organism: Streptomycetales bacterium (assembly GCA_025361995.1). Classification (GTDB taxonomy): domain Bacteria; phylum Actinomycetota; class Actinomycetes; order Prado026; family Prado026; genus JANYIP01. The sequence goes on from JANYIP010000183.1 coordinate 7,186, forward strand.
TCTCGGAGGTCGTCACCGCCCTTGAGGCAGCCCACCCCGGCATCGCCGCTCGGGTGCTCGACGACGACGGGAAGCTGCGGCGCTTCGTGAACGTGTACGTGGGCGACGAGGACGTACGTTTCGCCAGCGGCCTGGACACCCCGACGCCGGCCGGCAGCACCGTCTCCGTCATCCCTGCCGTCGCTGGCGGCTAGCTTCGTTGATCATGGACTCGTCGCCTTGTTGATCATGGTTGGGGGGCTGTAGTCCATGATCAACAGGAGCAGAGGGTGACGCGGGCCGATCTAGGTCGCTAGATTCGCCTCGCTCGCACATGGCTCGGACAGGAGTAGGCAATGGCTCAGGGCACGGTCAAGTGGTTCAACGCCGAGAAGGGCTACGGGTTCATCGCTGAAGACGGCGGCCCCGACGTCTTCGTGCACTACAGCGCAATCGACGCGACCGGGTACCGGAGCCTCGAAGAGGGCGACCGGGTCGAGTTCGAGGTCTCGCAGGGCCAGAAGGGCCCGCAGGCCGACGCGGTGCACAAGATCTGAGCGACGCCGGGCCTCGTACGTTCGGTCGGACCTGCGGCTGAGCTGTTCCGATCCTGGCCGGCGGCGGGGACCATCGAGTCATGCGACGGGGGAGCACTACAGCCACGGCTGCCGCCGAGAGCTGGCGTCGTCGCTCCACCGCGCTCGTGACCGGGCTGCTCACCGCGTCGGTCGCGCTGCTGACGGTCGCCGGGGTCCCGGCGGCGCAGGCGGCGAGCCTCGGTCCGGTGCCCGGGATGGTCGCCCACCCGATCGGACGCGTCCACCTCGAGTCGTACGAGTGGTTCAACATCCTGGACGTGGTCGACGCCCACAACCGGATCGTGCGGGTGATCAAGGTCGCCGACAACCCGCTGATCTCCAAGCCCGACGAGTGCACCACGGCCGGACGGATCCGGGTCGACTACGACTACACGTACGAGTGGAAGCTGAACTACTTCACCCGGATGTGCGCCGGCCGCGGGATCGGGACGCACGCGATCCCGCTCAGCGTGAAGAACGGCGCGCCGGACATGAACGCCGCCGACCTGGGCAAGCCGCCGCTGCGCGGAGCGCCGCTGAGCCACGGCTGCATGAGGATGTCGACGGCTGACGCCGAGTACATCTACGACTACTTCTCCAGCGGCGTCCCTATCTATTTCGTGAAGACGCCGTGGCGTCCGCTGCCGCCGGCGCCGTCCGCGCTGGTCCGGGCGACGCCGCTGCTGGGCGGGCTCTCGATCAGCTGGGTGCCGGCGGCGCCGCAGGGCGCGGCGGTGACGTCGTACACGGTCTCGGTGACTCCGGGCCCGGCGCCGGTGAAGGTTGCGGCCACGACGACCTCGCTGGCGGTCAACGGGCTGACGGCCGGCGTGCCGGTCCAGGTACGCGTGGTGGCCAGCAGTGCCGCCGGGACGTCCGCTGCCGCGATCAGCGCGGTGGCCGTCCCCTACGGTCCGCCGGGAGCGGCGCTGGACGTGCACGGGGAGCGGGCGATGGTGGGCTCGACCGGGCACGTGTTCCTTGTCTGGCAGCCGGCGCCGTCGAACGGTGCCGCGCTGACGTCGTACCTCGTCACCGTGGGTGCGCAGCCGCCGGTGACCGTGGCCGGGAGCGCGACGTTCCTACTGCTGCCGCCCCTGCCGCTCGGGTCGACCGAGCACTTCACCGTGCAGGCCGTGAACGTCGCCGGTACGGGTCCGGTGGTCTCGGCCGATCTGCCTCTGACGAGGTCGCCGCGCTGGTAGCCCGCGCACCCGCGCGCGGCTTGCACTCAGAGGGGTCGAGTGCTAATCATTGGGTTAGCACTCTCGCTGTGCGAGTGACAGTACGTACTCGTGCAGCGCGCACACGACCGAGGTCGTGGAGATGAGATCCGCGCGGCGGGGCCGATTCCCGCCGTACGGGTCGGCCGTCGCGGGCGTCCCCACGATCATTCGCAACCGTTCCAGGAGGACGGACACCACATGGCCAAGATCATCGCGTTCGACGAGGAGGCCCGCCGCGGCCTCGAGCGCGGCATGAACCAGCTCGCCGACGCTGTCAAGGTGACGCTCGGCCCGAAGGGCCGCAACGTCGTTCTGGAGAAGAAGTGGGGCGCCCCCACGATCACCAACGACGGCGTCTCCATCGCCAAGGAGATCGAGCTCGAGGACCCGTACGAGAAGATCGGGGCCGAGCTCGTCAAGGAGGTCGCCAAGAAGACGGACGACGTCGCTGGCGACGGCACCACCACCGCCACCGTGCTCGCCCAGGCGCTCGTGCGCGAGGGTCTGCGCAACGTCGCGGCCGGCGCCAACCCGATGGCGCTCAAGCGCGGCATCGAGAAGGCCGTCGA
>JANYIP010000239.1 GCA_025361995.1 Streptomycetales bacterium
CCTCGGTCGCCACGACCCGGCCCTTGCCGTCAGTGGTGCGGGCCAGGGTCTGGCAGACCACGCCCTGCAGCGAGCCCGCGAGCTGGACCCGGACCTGCTGCTGCTGGTGCGGCGGGAACACGTCGATGATCCGGTCGATCGTCTGGGCGGCGTCCTGGGTGTGCAGGGTGGCGAAGACCAGGTGGCCGGTCTCGTCGGCGGTCAGCGCCACTGAGATCGTCTCCAGGTCGCGCATCTCACCGACGAGGATGATGTCCGGGTCCTGCCGCAGGACGTGCTTGAGGGCGTTACCGAAGGAGTGGGTGTCCTCACCGACCTCGCGCTGGTTGACCACGCAGGACTGGTGCCGGTGGAGGAACTCGATCGGGTCCTCGACCGTCATGATGTGGTCCCGCCGCTGGCGGTTCGCGAGGTCGACGATGGCCGCAAGAGTGGTCGACTTGCCGGACCCGGTGGGGCCGGTGACCAGGACGAAGCCACGCGGCAGCATCGCGAAGTTGGCGATGCCGGGCGGCAAGCCCAGGTCTTCGATCTTCTTGATCTCGAACGGGATCAGCCGGAAGGCCGCACCGACGGAGTCGCGCTGGCGGTACATGTTGACCCGGAACCGGGCCTTACCCGGGACGGAGTACGCGAAGTCGAGCTCGAGGATCTCCTCGAAGCGTTCCCGCTGCTTCTGGGTGATCGCCGCGTACATCACTCGCTGGATGACGTTCGGGGTGAGCTCGGGGAAGTCCTCGAGCGGGTGCAGGTGCCCGTTGAGGCGCAGCTGCGGCCGCGACCCGCTGGTGAGGTGGAGATCGGAGGCACCCTTCTCCAGCACCAGGCTGAGCAGGGCGTGCAGGTCGATGTCGTCGCTCTGAACGCTCTCCTCAGTGCTCGAACGGGCATAGGCACCCTCGAACGCCTCGGACTCGACGATGGTGATCGTGGCGGCGGGCTCGGTGGTCGCGAGCTCCTGCCACGCGGTCTCCGGGGCAAACGCGGTCGGAGCGGCGGGCATCGCCACCGGAGCTACCGGAGCCGCTGGAGCAGCAATCGGAGCAACCACCGGAGGAGCTACCGGCGCGGGTGCGAACTGCACCGGAGCCGGAGCCGGAGCCGGGGCCGGAGCGAACTGCACCGGAGCTGGCGCGGGGGCAAACTGAACCGGAGCCGGCGCGAACTCGGCCGGAGCAGCGGGAGCGGCAACCGGAGCGGCGGCGAACTGCGCCTCGACCACGGGTGCCGGAAGGGGGGCAGCGGCCACTGCGGGCGGCTGCCAGGAGGGGTCCAGCGGCGAGACAGTCGTGATCGGCTGGCTCTCGTCTGTTCCCGGGACTGGCGACGGTCCTGGGACGAACCCACCGGAGTAACCGGAGGTTTCCACTCTTGCCCCCTTCGAAGGCCGCACGGTGCGGTTGGGTCTCTGCATGGCATCGGCGGCTGATGGCCGCCGCTTGAGGTGTCGGTCAGACGACGACGCGGAGGATCTCGTCGATGGAGGTGACGCCGCGCAGGACCTTGGCCATCCCGTCGTCGCGGAGCGTGATCATTCCCTGCTGCCGAGCGATGTCCGTGATCTGGGAAGCCGGGGCGTGCTCAACGGTGAGCAGCTCGAGCTCCTCGGACATCGGCATGACCTCATGGAGCGCGAGCCGGCCCTTGTAGCCGGTCTTCGAGCAGGCCGAGCACCCGACCGGTCGGAACAGCGTGGGCAGCGGCGTGCCGTCCTGCCAGGGGAACCGCGCCGCGACCAGTGCGTCGGCCGTCGGCGTGTACTCCTCCTTGCACTTCTTGCACAGCAGCCGAGCGAGCCGCTGGGCAAGCACGCAGTCGACGGCGGACCCCACCAGGAAGGGCTCGATGCCCATCTCGGTGAGCCGGGTGATGGCCGAGGGCGCGTCGTTGGTGTGCAAGGTGGACAGCACGAGGTGACCGGTGAGGGCGGCCTCGACCGCGATCTGGGCGGTCTCGTGGTCCCGGATCTCACCGATGAGCACGATGTCGGGGTCGGACCGCAGAATCGACCGCAAGGCCGAGGCGAAGTTCAGGCCGGCCTTGTTGTTGACCTGCACCTGGTTCACCCCAGGCAACCGGTACTCGACCGGGTCCTCGACCGTGATGATGTTGACCTCGGCCCGGTTGAGGATGTTCAGCGTCGCGTACAGCGTCGTCGACTTGCCGGATCCGGTCGGGCCGGTCACCAGGATCATCCCGTACGGCTTGGCGAAGCTCCGCGAGAACCGCTCGAAGTCGATCCAGTCCGGCGTGATCAGCCGGCTCAAGATCATGTCCGACATCAACATCGCCGAGCGCCGCATCCCGCAGGACGGTCGGCTCTCGGTCAACGCGAACGGCAAGAAGGTGGACCTCCGGGTGGCCACGCTCCCCACCGTCTGGGGGGAGAAGGTCGTCATGCGAATCCTG
>JANYIP010000246.1 GCA_025361995.1 Streptomycetales bacterium
CGACGCGCTGGTCGTCGCGGACTTGCTGACAACGAGGATGCAGTAGCCCACGCCGGAGGGGTCGACGACGACCGATGCTGTGTCCTCCGCGGACAGCCGGACCACCGTCTTGTCGAGCTCGATGATGCCGGTCGTCGGGGTGAGGGCGATGTACTTCTGGTGGTCGGCGTTGAAGGTCTCCTCCGCTGCCGACAGCGAGGTGGCATCGGCCTTCGCGGCGATGATGGCGACCGGGCCACGCTGCCCACCGATGTCGGAAGACGAGTCCCGCGACGACATCTTGGACCACACGAAGAAGGCAGCGGCCAGGGCGACGACGAGGCCTGCAGCGAGTCCGATGATCATGCCGCGAGACAGGAACGGGCCGTCCGACGCGCTGGCGTGGTGGTGGGCGGCCGGGGGTACGGGCTGAGTCGGCGCGGGCGCGGTCGAGTCGACGGGGCCACCGAATCGGGACACGGGCTGCGGGGCTACTGGTGGGGCGACCTGCGGGGCGACCTGCGGGGCGGCTGGCGCTGCGGGCAGCTGGACGGACTCGGTCCAGCCCTGGCCGTTCCACCAGCGCTGCCCGCCGCTGCCGCCGGGGTCGCCGTACCAGCCGGGAGCCGGCGCGGAGTTCTGGACCGTTTCGGTCATGGGTGCTCGCCCTTTCGCCTCTTCCCCGTTGTCGACGCGGATTTCATCACCCTTGAGGCGAACCGCATCTGCGGCGGCTACAGTGCCATTCATGCCTCAATTTCGGATCCGCGAGGCGGCTGAGCTGCTCGGAGTGAGTGACGACACCTTGCGCCGGTGGGCTGATGCCGACCGTTTCACCACGACGACCGACGCCGCCGGCCGGCGGGTGGTCGAGGGCCGCGCCCTTGCACAACTCGCCGAAGAGCTCGCGGCGGCCGGCGAGCACGGCGAGGACCGGGTCGTCGTGGCGCACTCGGTCCGCAACCGGTTCACCGGCCTGGTCACCCGCGTGGTCCGCGACACGGTGATGGCGCAGGTCGAGATCCAGGCCGGTCCGCACCGCTTCGTCTCCCTGCTCAGCCGCGAGGCTGCCGACGAGCTCGGCCTCGAGCCGGGCGTCCTCGCGGTGGCGTCCGTGAAGTCCACGAACGTCGCCGTCGAGATTCCCCAATCCCGCTAGGTCTGGAGCTCATCGTGCGTCGCACAGCCCCCGCTTTCGCCCTCATTGCCGCCGCTGTGCTCGCCTTGGCCGCGTGCGGCTCGAGCTCGACGCCCGCCGCAACGACCGGCGCGGGCGCATCGTCGGCACCGTCGATCACCGGCACGATCACGGTGTTCGCCGCGTCCTCGCTCAAGGAGGCGTTCACGGCGATCGGTCAGCAGTTCGAGGCGGCCCACCCCGGCGTGAAGGTGGTCTTCAACTTCGCGGCGAGCTCGGACCTGGCCACCCAGATCACCCAAGGCGCCCCGGCCGACGTCTTCGCCTCGGCGAGCGGCAAGAACATGACCCAGGTGACCACCGCGGGGTACGCGGCGGCCTCGACCCCGTTCGTCAAGAACACGATGGAGATCGCGGCGCCGCCGGCCAACCCGTTCAAGGTGACAGGCGTCGCGGACCTGGCGAAGACGGGCATCAAGCTCGCGCTGTGCCAGCCGCAGGTCCCCTGCGGGAGCACGGCAGCGGCCGTGTTCACGAACGCCAAGCTCACGGTTCACCCGGTGACGCTCGAGGCGGACGTGAAATCGGTGCTGGCCAAGGTCGAGCTCGGTGAGGCGGATGCCGGGGTTGTCTACGTGACGGACGTACGGGCGGCCGGCAGCAAGGTGGTCGGCATCCCGATCGCCGATGGCGTGAACGCCTCCACGACGTACCCGATCGCCGCACTGACGAAGAGCACGAACTCGGCGGCCGCGCAGGCCTTCGTCGCGTACGTGCTGTCGGCTGGCGGTTCGACGGTGCTGACGGCGGACGGGTTCGCCAAGCCGTAGGGCGACCGGCATCCTTGCGCAGTGAGCACGCACCGGCTGACCGCGCGCGACCGCGAGCGACGCGCCGGCGAGGTCGGACCTCGTGGAGTACCGACCCCGGTGCTCGCCCCGGCACTGGTCGGCGTGGCCTTCCTGGTGCTGCCGCTGGTGGGCCTGCTGCTGCGTACGCCGTGGAGCTCGATGGCCCGGATCCTGGTGGCGGCGGACGTCACCCAGGCGCTGCGGCTGTCGTTGTGGACGGCGTCGGTGGCGACGGTGGTCTCGGTCCTCCTAGGCGTACCGTTGGCGTGGCTGCTCGCCAGGTCGCAGTTCCCCGGCATCGCCCTGCTACGTGCGCTGGTGACTCTTCCGCTGGTGCTGCCGCCGGTGGTGGGCGGCGTGGCGCTGCTGCTGGCCTTCGGGCGCAAGGGGTTCGTCGGGCAGTACCTCGACCAGTGGTTCGGCATCACCCTCCCGTTCAGCACCGCAGCGGTGATCATCGCCGAGACGTTCGTGGCGATGCCGTTCCTGATCGTCACGGTGGAGGGCGCGCTCCGCTCGGCCGACCAGGGGTACGACGAGGCCGCCGCCACCCTCGGGGCGTCCCGGATGACGGTGTTCCGCCGGGTGACGCTGCCACTGATCGCCCCGTCGCTGGTGGCCGGCGGGGTGCTGTGCTGGGCCAGGGCGCTCGGCGAGTTCGGCGCGACGATCGCGTTCGCGGGCAACTTCCCAGGGCGCACCCAGACGATGCCGCTTGCGGTCTACCTCGCGCTGGAGAGCGATCCCGACGCCGCCATCGCCTTGTCCGTGGTGCTCCTGGTCGTCTCCGTCATCGTCCTGGTGGGGCTGCGCGACCGGTGGCTGCGCGCGAGCCCGTTCCGGTGACCGGCGGGCTGGCGGTCGACGCCACCGTGCGCCGCGGCGGGTTTTTGCTCGGCCTCGCCTTCGCCGTCGCCCCCGGCGAGGTCCTCGGCGTGCTGGGGCCGAACGGGGCCGGCAAGACCACGTTGCTGCGCGCCCTGGCCGGTCTCACCCCGGTCAGCTCGGGCCACCTCACCCTCGACGGGGTGGCCCTCGACGACGCGTCGACGGGAGCGTTCCTGGAGCCGTCGCAGCGCCCCGTCGGGCTGGTGTTCCAGAACTACCGGCTCTTCCCGCACCTGTCTGTGCTCGAGAACGTGGCGTTCGCGCAGCGCTCGCGCGGGCGCGGCCGAGCACCGGCGAGGGCGGCGGCGGCAACCTGGCTCGAGACGTTCGGGCTGACGGAGCTGGCGGAGCGCAAGCCAGCGGCGCTGTCCGGCGGGCAGGCACAGCGGGTGGCGCTGGCGCGGGCGCTCGCCGGCGAGCCCGGGCTGCTCCTCCTGGACGAACCGCTGTCCGCCCTGGACGCCCGTACCCGGCTCGAGGTGCAGTCCGAGCTGCGCCGCCACCTCGCTGACTTCGCCGGCCCGAGCTTGCTGGTGACGCACGATCCGCTCGAGGCGCTGGTGCTCGCGGACCGGCTGCTGGTGATCGAGGAGGGCGCCGTGGTGCAGCAGGGCACCCCGGCGGAGGTCGCCCGCCGGCCAGCCACCGACTACGTCGCGCGGCTGGTCGGCCTCAACCTCTATGCGGGCAGCGTGGACGGCGAGCGGGTGAGCCTGCCGGGCGGCGGCGGGTTCGTAGTGCCGGACCACGGCCGCCGCGGCGAGGTCCTGGTCGCCGTACGCCCGTCGTCGGTGGTGGTGAGCAACCAGGCGCCGGCAGGGCCCACTAGCGCGAGGAACACCTGGCCCGGGACGGTCACCGGCCTGACGATGCTGACCGATCGGGTCCGGCTGGACATCGAGGGTGCGCCACCAGTGCTCGCCGACGTGACGCCTGCGAGCGTGGCTGAGCTCTCGCTCGCGCCCGGTGCGGCGGTCTGGGTCTCGGTGAAGGCGACCGATCTGGACGTGTACGGGTCTGGACAGCCGTAGCCTGCACTCGGCTGACACCGTTGTCGGTCTGGAGGAAGGGATCCGCATGACATTCCCGTCGGACCTGGCCATCGCGCAGGCAGCCACCTTGAAACCGCTGGGCGAGGTCGCCGACGCGATGGGGATCCCGCGGGAGCTGCTCGAGCCGTACGGCGACAACGTGGCGAAGATCAAGCTCGCGGCGATCGAGGCCCTGGCGGACCGTCCCCGGGCAAAGTACGTGATGGTCACTGCGGTGACGCCGACGCCGCTGGGCGAGGGCAAGACGACGACGACCGTCGGTCTGGGCCAGGGGATGCGGCACGTGGGGCGGCAGGCGACGGTGGCGATCCGGCAGCCGTCGATGGGGCCGACCTTCGGTATCAAGGGCGGTGCGGCCGGCGGGGGCTACAGCCAGGTCGTACCGATGGAGATCCTCAACCTGCACCTGACCGGTGACTTTCACGCGGTGACTGCAGCGCACAACCTGCTGGCCGCGCTGGTGGACAACCACCTCTACCAGGGCAACGCCGCCGGGCTCGACCTCGACAACGTCACCTGGCGCCGGGTGCTCGACGTCAACGACCGGGCCCTGCGGAGCATCGTCGTCGGTCTCGGCTCTCGCGAGGACGGCGTCACGCGGCAGACCGGGTTCGACATCACGGCCGCGTCGGAGGTCATGGCGATCCTGGCGCTGACGTCGTCGTTGGCCGAGCTGCGGAGCCGGCTCGGCCGGATCGTCGTCGGGTACACGAAGGCCGGCGACCCGGTGACAGCGGAGGACGTCGGTGGGGCCGGCGCGATGGCGGCGATCATGCGTGACGCGGTCAAGCCCAACCTGATGCAGACGCTGGAGAACACGCCGGTGCTGGTGCACGCCGGCCCCTTCGGCAACATCGCGCACGGGAACTCCTCCGTGATCGCCGATCTGATCGGCATCCACACCGGCGACTTCCTCATCACCGAGGCCGGCTTCGGCGCGGACATGGGCGCCGAGCGGTTCTTCAACATCAAGTGCCGCACGTCCGGGCTGACCCCGGACGCGGTCGTGATCGTGGCGACGGTTCGCGCGCTCAAGGCGCACTCGGGCAACCACCGGATCGTGCCAGGCAAGCCGCTGCCGCCCGCTCTCCTGGCCGAGAATCCCGACGAGGTGCACATCGGCGGCGCCAACCTGCGCAAGCAGATCTCGAACATCACCCAGCACGGCGTGACCCCGGTGGTGGCGATCAACGCATTCCCCGGCGACTTCGCGTCCGAGCACGACGCCATCCGCGAGATCGCTACCTCGATGGGGGTGCGTGTCGCGGTGAGCACCCACTTCGCCGATGGCGGTGTCGGCGCCGCCGAGCTGGCCGCAGCTGTGGTCGAGGCGGCGGACGAGCCGTCGGCGTTCACCCTGCTCTACCCGGACTCGGCCACGCTGCGGGAGAAGATCGAGACAGTGGCGACCAAGATCTACAGCGCCGACGGCGTCGACTACAGCCCGGTCGCGAACAAGCAGCTCGACGGGTACGAGCGCAACGGCTTCGGCAACCTGCCGGTGTGCATCGCCAAGACGCACCTGTCGATCTCGTCCGACCCGACGCTCAAGGGTGCGCCGACGGGGTGGCGGCTGCCGGTGCGCGAGGTCCGGGCCTCGGTCGGCGCGGGCTTCGTCTACCCGATCTGCGGGGACATGCGCACGATGCCCGGCCTGTCGAGCACTCCCGCGGCGCTGCGGATCGACATCGACTCCGAGGGTCAGATCACCGGGCTCTCGTGACCCTGGCGGGGCTGACGGTGGCGGAGCTGCTCGACGCCGTCGCTGAGCGGACCAGCGCGCCGGGCGGTGGTGCCGCAGCGGGCGTGGCGGCGGCGCTCGCTGCGGCGCTGACGGCGATGTCGGCCCGGTTCGCCGGTGGCGAGCTGCCGGCGCTGGCGGAACGGGCGGACGAGCTCCGCCGGGCCGCGGTCGACCTGGCCGATGCGGACGTCGCTGCGTACGCGGCCTACCTGGCGGCTCGCCGGTCCGAGGCCTCGCTCGAGACAGCAGGCCTGCTGGACGCGGCGACCGACGTACCGCTGCGACTGATCGCCGTGGGCGAGGAGGTCGTGCGCCTGGGGCTGAGGGTGGCGACCGAAGGGAACCCGCGGCTGCGCGGCGACAGTGCCGCGTCGGTGCTGCTCGCTGCGGCCGCCGTGCGGGCTGGCGCTGTCCTGGTGTGCGAGAACGTACGAGACCCGGATCCGCGGATCGATCGGGCCCGGTCGGCGGTGGCGGTGGTGCATGAGTCGGAGCAGGCACTTCTGGCGCTCTACCCAGGGCTGGGACCAACCATTTCTTCATGATCGGCGGGGAGGGGTGATGGGTGGCGGGGCGGGGTGTTGCGGGACAGGGTGGCGGCGACCAGGACGGCGACGGCCGCGGTGAGCGGGACAAGGCCGAGCCACCCGAAGCCCAGGTGGGTGACGACCTGACCCCCCAGGGTCGGTGCGATCAGGTAGCCGAGGATCCCCACCTGAGACCACACCACCATGGCTGACACGATGCGTTCGGCTGGGACGGCGTCCAGCAGGACACCGGTCGCGCCGGTCTCCGCCGCACCGGCCCCGAGGCCGACCATCGCGAGGGCGACCGCCCAGGCCAAGACAGTCCCGGTGGCGCCGGCCAGTGCGATGCCGGCCACGATCGCGGTCCCGCCGCAGGCCAGTGCGACGGCGGGCCTGGTCCGCCCCGCCAGGGCCGACGACAGGGCCACGAGCACCCCGGTCAGGGTGTACGCGATCCCGATCTGCGACTGTCCGAGCCGGAGGGCGAAGTGCAGGGGAAGGACGCCGTCGAGGGTGCCGAAGGACATCATCGCGAGCAAGATCGCGAACGACGCGAACCGGAACCTCGGTGTGCGCAGCACGGTGCGGTCGCGCCGCAGCACCTGCCGGTGTGACGGGACCGGGAGCGCGAGGACCAGCGGGATGCAGAGGGTGAGGATCACCGCGTACGCCAGGAACGGAGTCTTGACCCCGCCGAGTGCCGCGAGCAGCGGCCCGACCAGCGAGCCGACCGAGTAGCCGGCGTAGATCCGGCTCATCCGGACGTACTCCTGCCCGGGCCAGAACTCCAGCGTCCGCAGCGTGAGCCCGATCCAGACGCAGCCGGACCCGATGCCCATCACCGAGCGGGCCGCGAACAGCAGCCAGATCGGCTGCGCGAAGGCGAAGGCCACGGCTCCGGCCACGAGCAGGCCCAAGCCAAGCAGCAGGGCTTCGCGGGTCCGGCCCAGGTGGCCGAGCCGCCCAGCCAGGACCAGCCCGCCGAGCATCGCCAGCGGGAAGCAGGCCGCCAGGAGGGACAGGACGGTCACCGAGGCGCCAGTGCTCGCATGCACCGACGGCAAGACCGGCCCGATGATGCTGTAGCCGGCCGCGTCCGTCACGGCAAGCATGAGCAGGATCGGGCTCGCCAGTCGGTCCATCGGGGCGCGAGGCACCTCCGCATTGTGCTGTGCTGACTAGCGGATCAGGAAGCGTGGCTCAGATCCGCTTCAGGTCACCGACGTAGTGCTCCACCTCGGGGGTGCCGTCGAAGTGCGGCCCGATCCACGCGCGCCACTGGGTGAAGAGGTCCGACTCCCGGAAGCCGGTCGTGTGGTCCTCCACGGTGTCCCAGCCGACCAGGAGCAGGTACGTCGAGGGCCGCTCGACGCCGCGGCAGATCCGGACGAACTGGAAGCCTGGCGACCGGGCGATGACCTTGGCTGCCTCGACGAAGTCGGCCTCGAAGGCGGCTTCGTGGCCAGGCAGGACATTGATGGAACCGTGCTCGATCACCATGCTCGTGGGGCTCCGTCCTGGGGTCGTGGTGCAGATCCGACGGCTACTGTCCGGCGCTACAGTGTGACGCACCGGAGTACTTGGCGCGGAGCGGTCCGCCGGTGCCCGACTCGGTGAATACTCGGGCCGGAACACCCGTCCTGAGTTGCCGTGGTTGCGTCCTCTAGGGGTTGTGCATGAAGCAGCACCGTATCCGCCGGCTCGGCCTCGTCACCCTCACGGGTGCGGGCCTGGTCGTGGCCAGCATCGTGCCGGCCGGCGCGACGACGCTCGCGCCGGGCAGTGGCGCGGCCGCGTCGTCGAGCGTGGCCTCCGAGTCGTCGACGCAGACCGGCCAGCCAGCCCTCGCCACCCGGATGCCTCGGGTCGCTGCCGCCGCCGCGAGCAGCGCAGCTGTGGTCACGACCCGTGACCGCGGTGCGCGACGCCTCCCGGTGGCCGGCGGGCAGGCCGCTCGCGCGCTGGCTGGCGCGATCGCGGCGCCTGCCCTGTCGGCGGCCACCAGCGCACTGATCAAGACCTTCAACGGGACCAGCAGCAAGGACAGCCAGTTCAGCAACTACAACGCCACCTTCGAACCGCCGGACCAGGGGCTGTGCGTCGGCGCCGGCTACGTGCTCGAGCCGGTCAACTCCGCGTACCGCATCTACAAGACGGACGGGCAGTCGGTCCGGGGACCGTTCAACGTGAACGACCTGTTCAACGAGGGCGGCAAGGAATTCACGTCCGACCCGCGCTGCTGGTACGACCCGACCACCCACTCGTGGTTCGCGGTGATCCTCTTCCTCAACGACACCTTCACCGAAGGCCGGATCGACATCGCCGTCAACCCGACCTCCGACCCGACCGGGCAGTGGACCGAGTACCAGATCGACACCACGTTCGACGGCCGTGACGGCGAGCCGAACCTCGCCGGCTGCCCCTGCTTCGGCGACCAGCCGCGGATCGGGATCGACCAGACGAACCTCTACGTCACCACCGACGAGTTCTCCATCAACGGTCCGCAGTACTACGGAGGCGAGATCTACGCGATCTCGAAGGCTGACCTCGTCGGCGGCGTGACCAGTGCGCACTTTGTCCGCTTCGGGAACCTGCACCTCGGCGGCGCGCTGGCCGGCGCCCCGCAGCCGGCGCTCTCGATCGGCACGCCGGACGCCGAATTCTTCCTGAGCCAGCTCGACCCCAACGGCACGGGTGACAACCGGATCGGCGTCTGGGCGATGACCAACCGGAACAAGGTCAGCACCGGTGGGTCGCCCACGTTGAGCAAGGTGGTCATCGCGTCGGAGCCGTACTCGCTCGCCGCACCCGCGCCCCAACGCGGCTCGGCGAGTGTCATCGACCCCGGCGACGACCGGATGCAGCAGGCCTCCTTCGTGGGGGGAACGCTCTGGGGAGAGCTGGGGACCGCGCTACGACCCGCTGGCGACTCCAGCGACCGCGTCGGCATCGCCTGGTTCCAGGTACGGCCTCGCCTGACCGGAGCTGTGATGTCCGGGGCCTCGATCGTGAGGCAGGGCTACCTCGCTGCACAGGGTGAGTCGCTGCTCTACCCGGCGATCCAGCCCGACGCAGCAGGCAACGCGGCGGTCGTCTTCACCGACACCAGCAAGAACCGGTACCCGAGCGCCGCCTACTCCGTGCTCAAGGCGGGGGCTGCCAACTTCGGGTCGCCGGTGATCGTGGCAGCCGGTTCCGGACCGTACGCCGCGGCCTCGACCCGCTGGGGCGACTACTCCTTCGCCGTACCGGACTGGACCTCGGACTCGGCCTGGCTGGCGACGGAGTACATCCCGCCGAAGTCGAGCCAGACCACGACGGGCGCCAGCAACTGGGGAACCCAGGTGCTCGAGGTACGGCTGGGCTGACTTCGGTCAGGAGTCGCGGCGCAGCAGCACGACGGCGTGCGCCGCGACCACCCGTACCGTCCCGGCCTTGACCTGACGCTTGCGGTCCGAGCGGATCCCGGCCTGCACGTCAGCGGTGTCGAACACGACCGACCAGACATCGCCGAACGGTCCGTCCGGGAGCACGAAGTGGACGCTGTCTGTGTGTGCGTTCATGAGCACCAGGAACGAGTCGTCGGTGACCGGCTCGCCCCGGGCGTCCACGTCGGGGAGCCGCCCGCCGTTGAGGAAGACCGCCAGCGACCGGGCGTACCCGCTGGTCCAGTCGTCGTCGCCCATGTGGTCGCCGTCGGGACGGAACCAGGCGATCTCGTCGTCGCCGGAGGCTCCGCGCACGTCGTGGCACTGGAAGAAGCGGCGCCGGCGGAACACCGGGTGCTCGCGGCGCAGGTGGACCAGCCTGCGGGTGAAATCGAGCAGGTCGGTGTCGATCGCTTCGGGTGACCAGTCGACCCAGGACAGCACGTTGTCCTGGCAGTACGTGTTGTTGTTGCCCTGCTGCGTGCGGCCGAGCTCGTCGCCGTGCAGCAGCATCGGTACGCCCTGGCTGAGCAGCAGCGTGGCGAGCAGGCTGCGCTGCTGGCGCCCGCGCAGGGAGAGCACGGCCGGGTCATCGGTCTCACCCTCGACGCCGCAGTTCCACGAGCGGTTGTGGCTCTCGCCGTCGTTGCCGCCCTCGCCGTTCGCCTCGTTGTGCTTGGAGTTGTAGGACACGAGGTCCCGCAGTGTGAAGCCGTCGTGCGCGGTGACGAAGTTGACCGACGCGATCGGGCGCCGCCCGCTGCTCTCGTACAGGTCGGAGGAGCCGGTGATCCGCGACGCGAACTCGGGGATCGTCGCGGACTCCCCGCGCCAGAAGTCGCGGACGGTGTCGCGGTACTTGCCGTTCCACTCGGTCCACAGCGGCGGGAACTGGCCGACCTGGTAGCCGCCGTCGCCGAGGTCCCACGGCTCGGCGATGAGCTTGACCTGGGACACGATCGGGTCCTGCTGCACGAGGTCGAAGAAGGCGCTCAGCCGGTCGACCTCGTGGAACTGCCGGGCCAGCGTCGCCGCGAGGTCGAAGCGGAAGCCGTCGACGTGCATCTCGGTAACCCAGTAGCGCAGCGAGTCCATGATCAGCTGCAGGACGTGCGGGCTGCGCATAAGCAGGCTGTTGCCCGTACCGGTGGTGTCGAAGTAGTGCTCGAGGTCGTCGTCGACGAGGCGGTAGTAGGCGCTGTTGTCGATGCCGCGGAAGGACAGCGTCGGCCCGAGCTCGCTGCCCTCGGCCGTGTGGTTGTAGACCACGTCGAGGATGACCTCGATGCCGGCGCGGTGGAGCTCGCGCACCATGGCCTTGAACTCCGGCACCTGCTGGCCGTCGCTGCCGGTCGCGGCGTAGGCGGCGTGCGGGGCGAAGAAGCCGATCGAGTTGTAGCCCCAGTAGTTCGTCAGGCCGCGCTGCACGAGGTGGTGGTCGTGGACGAAGTGGTGCACCGGCATGAGCTCGAGCGCAGTGATCCCGAGCCGCTGGTAGTGCTCGATCATCACCGGGTGCGCGAGCCCGGCGTACGTGCCGCGCAGCTCCGCCGGGACGCCCGGGTGGGTCGCCGTCAGGCCCTTGACGTGTGCCTCGTACACGATCGTCTCGTGGTAGGGCGTGCGCGGTGAGCGGTCCTCGGACCAGTCGAAGTATGGGTTGACCACGACCGACTTGGGCACGTGCGGGGCCGAGTCGTCCTTGTTGGACTTGCTTGGGTCGTCCCACTGGTAGGCGAAGCAGGCCTGCGACCAGTCGACGTCGCCGTCCACGGCCTTGGCGTACGGGTCGAGCAGGAGCTTGGCGGGGTTGCAGCGCTGACCGGCCTCGGGGTCGTCGGGGCCGTGCACCCGGTAGCCGTACCGCTGGCCGGGCTGGACGGCCGGCAGGTACCCGTGCCAGATGTCGGCGTCCCGCTCGGTGAGGTCGACCCTGGTCTCGACGCCGGCAGAGTCGAACAGGCAGAGCTCGACCCGGTCCGCGACGGAGGAGAACAGCGTGAAGTTCGTCCCCGAGCCGTCGAAGGTCGCCCCCAGCGGGTACGCCGTACCCGTCCAGACCTGCATGCCCTGCCCCTCCTCGACGCGGCGACGGGCTCTTTACCTGACCCGTACACGGCCGCGGTGATCACCCGAACGTGCGGTCCCGATGGTACGGGCATGACAGCAGCTGATCCCGACCGGCGACCTGCGCCGGACCCGGGCTCGACCCTCGAAGGAGAACAGCGCAGATGAGACTCAACCGCATGCTCGCCGGCGCGACGGCCGGTGCCACGATGCTCGTGCTCGCCGGTGGGCAGGCCGCACTCGCTGCCCAGCCGAGCGCACCCGTCGCGACCCCGACCGGCCGGGCCGTCCCGGCGACCTGCAGCGCCGACCAGCTGGCGAACGTCCAGGCAAGGGTCGACCTCGCGGTGTCCAAGCGTCAGCTGGCGATCCACGGCCTCACCAGCCTGCTCGCCCAGCGGCCGCAGGTGAGCGCCGGGCACCGGTCGACGCTGAGCGCACTCTTCACCGCCGACGCTGCCGGCCTCACGTCGACCGACGCGACCGTGCACGCCGACACCACCTGCAAGCAGGCGGTCACCGACGGGCGGACCGTCGTCACGAGCTACCGCGTGTTCATGCTTCTCGTCCCCCAGACGCACCTCACTGCGGCGTCGGACACCGGGGCGTACGGGGCTGCCGCGCTGGCGGCCACCGAGCCCAAGCTCCAGGCGGGCATCGACGCGATCTCCGACCCGACCAAGAAGGCCCAGGCTCAGTCGGCGTACGACGACCTGGTGGCGCAGACCAAGGTGGCCGGCGACGACTTCGCGGGTGTGGGCGACGTCGTGCTGGGGCTGACCCCGGCCGGCATGCCTGCTGGGCAGCTGACGCTCACCACCGAGCGGGCCAAGGTCGAGAGCGGGCGCACGGCACTGCACGCGGCACTGAAGGACGCGAAGACGATCGGGTCGCTGCTGACCTGAGCTCTCAAGCCTGCGGGCGAAAGGGTTGGTAAATCACACGTTTGTAGTACTCGGCGTGTTGGCCGAACACGCCGCATGGGTCAGATGTGACTGCTGTGACAGGGGTGACGGATGCACTCGTCCGGGCTAGCGTCGGTGGGATCCCGTGGTTGTTCAACACCACACCGTGTTGCCATGACAACTTCCCCCGACAAGCGGCAACCGGTCACCAGCAAAGGAGCGGCCCGTGCGGCGCAGGACCCAGAAGGCAAGGCGGACAACGGCTTCGGCCGCTCTGTCCGCCCTTGCTTCGTTGGTCCTGGTCGCCGTCTCGGTCTCCTCGGTGACGGTCTCGGTCAGCTTGGCCAGCCCGGCGTTCGCCGACTCGAGCACCCCGTCAGCGGGAGCCGTGGCGAAGGCCAAGGCAGCGGTGGGAACGGTCGCCGCACAGGTGGGCGTGATGCAGGCCCAGCTGGCCGCAGCCCAGGCCAAGCTGCAGGCGCTCGGCCAGGCCGTAGACGCCGCCGGTGAGGCGTACAACGGCGCGATGTACCAGTTGCAGCAGGCTCAGGCGGCGGCCGACGCGGCGCAGCTCGCCGCGGGGAACGCCGGAGTCCAGCTGATGGTGGCCCGGCGCGACGTGGGCCGGCTCGCGGCTGCGGCCTATCGCAGCGGCGGCACCGACCTCAGCCTCGGCGCGCTCATCTCGTCGAACTCTCCGCAGTACGCACTGAGCGCCGTCTCGATGCTCGGCGTCCTGGCGAACCGGACGAACGGGATCATGGACCGGATGAAGGCCGCGCAGGTCGTGGCCGGGGTGCTGAACAACCAAGCCTCCGGCGCTCTCGACGCGGTCTCGCAGGCCGCTGCCGCGGCGACTTCGGCGAAAGCTGCGGTCGAGGCGAAGGTCGCCGCCCAGACCAGCCAGGTCGCGGGGATCAACGCGCAGGTGGCCCAGCTCACCCAGGCCCTCGCGGTGGCTCGCGCACACTCCAGCTCGCTGACCCACGCCCGTGCGGTCGGCCTCGCCAAGGCGGCTGCCGCAGCGGCCGCGGCGCGGGCGGCGGCGGCACGGCAGCACCACCACCACCCGTCCGGCGGGGGCGGCGGCTCCGGTGGCTCCGGCGGCGGTGGTAGCGGTGGTGGCGGCGGTGGCGGTCAGGGCACGACTGCCGGCGCTGCGGCGGCGATCGCCTTCGCCAAGCAGCAGCTCGGTGACCCCTACCAGTGGGGGGCGGCCGGGCCGAGCACCTGGGACTGCTCCGGCCTGACGATGCGAGCCTGGGCTGCGGGAGGGGTGAGCCTGCCGCACTGGTCGGTCGCGCAGTGGGAGGTGTCGTCGCCCGTCTCCGAGGCTGACGCGCGGCCCGGCGACCTGGTCTTCTACGCCTACGACCTGAACGACTTCCGGACGATCCACCACGTCGCGCTGTACCTCGGTGGCGGGCTCATGATCGAGGCACCGTTCACCGGCTCCGTCGTCCGCATCTCCAGCGTCGACCGCCCCGATTTGTTCGGCTTCGCCCGACCGTAAGTAGAGCGACTTCGCCCGACCCTTAGAAGCACCAGTCGGCGCGGATCTAGCCCGCAGAATCGTCAGGCGTGGGCGCATGGGCGGGCAGGGAGTCCGCCAGCCGGGCGAACGACGCGTGGATCTCGGTCTCGGCCTCAGCGCGGCCTGCCCAGGTCGCGCCCTCGACGGACTTGCCCGGCTCGAGGTCTTTGTAGACGCTGAAGAAGTGCTCGATCTCGAGCCGCTCGAACTTGGGTACGTGGAAGATGTCGCGCAGGTGCTCCAGGCGCGGGTCGTTCGCGGGGACGCACAGCACCTTGTCGTCGCCGCCGGCCTCGTCGGTCATCCGGTACATCCCGATCGCCCGGCACTTGATCTGGCAGCCCGGGAAGGTGGGTTCGTCGAGCAGGACGAGCGCGTCGAGCGGGTCGCCGTCCTGGCCGAGGGTGTTCTCGATGAACCCGTAGTCCGCGGGGTAGCGCGTGGCGGTGAACAGCATCCGGTCCAGCCGGATCCTCCCAGTCTCGTGGTCCACCTCGTACTTGTTGCGCTGGCCCTTCGGAATCTCGATCGTGACGTCGAACTCCACAGGCCCTCCACAGGACGACGGTGCGTGCTCCCAGTCTGGCGTCGCCTAGTCTTCCGTACGGTGACCATCCGTGGGTCACCGGCCCCAGTCGACCTTCAGGAGCGATCAGGCGTGCGTGTCCACCTGCCCGGCGGCATCCGCCTGCACGGGTGGCGTGCGGTCGCGGTCCCCCTCCTCGCCCTGGTGACTGTGCTGGCAGTCGTGCTGGGCCTGCTGGGATGGCTCCCGGGTCAAGGCAGCTCCGGTTCGTCGGTCGCGGGATCGCACCCGTCGGCCCATGCGTCCGCCACCACGAGCCCGACGGCGAGCTCGACGGCCGCGCCGGTTGCGGACCCGCCGGTGCTCGTCCCGGTCGGCGCGAGCGCCCCGGACCCGACCAGCGCCGGCCTCGCGAGTGCGCTGTCGTCGTTGTTCAGCCGGACGAACCTCGGCAAGCACATCGGGGGCGCAGTCATCGACCTCGCGACCGGCCAGCTGCTGTACGGCCACGACGCGGACGGCGTGTACGCCCCCGCCTCGACCACCAAGCTGCTCACCGCTGCAGCCGCGCTGAGCACCTTGGGCCCGGACTACCGGATCCAGACGAAGGTCGTGGCCGGGTCCACCCCTGGCCAGATCGTGCTGGTCGGCGGCGGCGACGTCACGCTGTCGACCTCGGCGCCGGCCGGCTTCGTCCCCGTCCCCGCGTCGATCTCGGACCTGGCGCGGGCCACCGCGGTGGCACTGCGGGCGGCTGGCCGGACGACGGTGACCCTCGGGTACGACACGACGCTGTTCACCGGACCGCGTACCGCCCAGACGTGGCCGCCGACGTACCTGAGCTCCGGCGTCGTCGCCCCGATCACCGCGCTGACCGTCGACGAGGGACGGGTGGGCGCGATCGTGGAGGGTACGGCCCCGCGGGTGCCCGACCCGCCGGTGTCGGCGGCCCAGGCGTTCGGCCGCCGGCTGACGGCACTGGGGATCACGGTGACCGGCTCGCCTAGCGCCGTGACCGCACCGACAGCACCGACGGGAGCGGCGGCGCCGACGGGACCGGCGGCAACGGCGGCGCCCACCGGCTCGTCGTCGCCGTCCCGGTCGTCGGCCAGCCCGACAGTGCTGGTCGCAGGATCCACCCTGGCCGTCGTGCGCTCACCTGCGCTGTCGGACCTCGTCGGCTGGATGCTGTCCACCAGCGACAACGACCTGGCCGAGGCCGTGGCGCACCTCACCGCGATCGCGGCCGGCGAGAGCGCCGACTTCGCCGGTGCCGTCACGGCTGTCACCAACGCCGACGTGGCCCTCGGGCTGCCGACGGCCGACTTCCGCCTGTACGACGGCAGCGGGCTCACCGGGTCGACGCAGGCGTCGCCGGCGCTGCTGGCCAAGGTGCTGTCGATCGCCGCGTCGCCCAACCATCCCAAGCTCCGGTCGCTGCTGACCGGGATGGCGGTCGGCGGCTTCTCCGGCAGTCTCACCGTCCGCTTCTCCGACCCTGGTACGCGCAGCGCGGCCGGCGTCGTACGGGCCAAGACGGGCACCCTGTCCGGAGTCAGCGCCATCGCGGGCACTGTGGTCGACGCGGACGGACGCGAGCTCGGTTTCGTCTTCCTCGCCGACCAGGTGCCGATCGGCGGCACGCTGGTGGCTCGGAGCGCGCTCGACCGGCTCGCGGCAGCGGTCGCCGGCTGCGGCTGCCGCTGACTTCCGCTGGGCCGCGCGGTCGCCGGACTGCGTACGGTGGGTGCATGGATGGCGCGCCCGACTTCGTCGACTGGGACCTGGCCGCTGCGACCGGTACCCGGCTGGTCCGTCCAGGCCCGCAGATCCCGGCCGCTCAGGCGCGGGCGGCGGTCGAGCAGCTGCGGGCCTTCGCCGTGGAGGCCCGCGGCCACGTCCGTGCGTACACCGGTCTGGACGCCCCGAGCGCCGACGCACCGGTCGCCGTCGTCGACCGCCAGACCTGGGTCCGGTCTAACGCCGCAGGTCTGCGTCACATGTTCGAGCCGCTGGCCAAGGCCCTGCCCGTCGCCGGGGTACCCGCTCCGCTGCGGGCTGCCGGATCGCGGATCACCGGGCTGGAGGCCGGCGCCGGCCTGGCGTTCCTGGCCGGCAAGGTGCTCGGTCAGTACGAGATGTTCCCCCCGGGTGGGCCAGACGGTGGTCGGCCGGGGCGGCTGCTGCTCGTGGCGCCGAACATCGTGCAGGTCGAGACCGAGCTGGGCGTGGACCCTGCCGACTTCAGGCTCTGGGTGTGCATCCACGAGGAGACCCACCGGGTGCAGTTCGGCGCCGTCCCCTGGCTCCGCGACCACATCGTGGCGCAGGTCGCGGCGATGGTCGCCAGCGCCGGCGGGCTCGCTGGGCTCAGCGGGTCCGGTGGGGTCGCCGACGCCACCGAACGCGGCAGGGCGCTCGTCTCGGCGGTGAGTGCCGCGCTGCGCGGGCAGCCGGGGCCGTCGCTGGCCGAGGCGATCCAGTCGCCGGAGCAGAAGGCCGTCATGGAGGAGGTCACCGCAGTGATGTCGCTGCTCGAGGGGCATGCGGACGTGGTGATGGACGGCGTCGGCCCGGGCGTGATCGGCAGCGTCGAGCAGATCCGGCAGCGGTTCCAGCAGCGACGCGAGGAGCCGAGCCGGGTGGAGGCTGCGATGCGGCGGCTGCTGGGCCTGGACGCGAAGCTGCGGCAGTACCGCGACGGCGCGCGCTTCGTCCGCGGCGTCGTCGACCAGGTGGGGATGGGCGGCTTCAACCGGGTGTGGGAGTCGGCGCAGACGTTGCCCCGCTCCACCGAGCTGACCGACCCCACCGCCTGGGTCGCCAGGGTGTCGGAGCTGCCGCCCCCGCCCGCCCGCGCGTGAGCGGTCCCGACGCTGCCGTCGCGGCGGTCCGGGTCGCGGTCCGTCGCAGCCTCGCCGACCTGCCGGCCGGGGCCCGGGTGCTGGTCGCGTGCAGCGGTGGGGCTGACTCCCTCGCGCTCGCTGCGGCTGCGCAGTTCGAGGCCCGTGCTGCGGCCTGGCAGGTCGGAGCGGTCACGGTCGACCACGGCCTGCAGGAAGGGTCGACCGATCGCGCCCAGGCGCTGGCCGCCACGCTCCGCGCCCACGGCCTCGACCCCGTCGTCGTACATAGCGTCGTGGTGGGGACGTCAGGTGGCCCCGAGGCAGCTGCCCGGACCGCCCGGTACGCGGCGCTCGAGGCGGCCGCCGCCGAGCACGGGGCCGACGCCGTCCTGCTCGGCCACACCCGCGACGACCAGGCCGAGACGGTGCTGCTCGGGCTAGCGCGCGGCTCGGGGGCCCGGTCGCTGGGCGCGATGGCCGGCCGGTCCGGCACCGGCGGCATCTATCGCAGGCCACTGCTCAGCCTGGACCGCGCGACCACCTGGCAGGCGGCCCGTGCGCAGGGTCTCGAGCCGTGGGACGACCCGCACAACCTCGACCGCAGGTACGCCCGGGTCCGGGTCCGGACCGAGGTGCTGCCCACGCTGGAACGCACCCTCGGTCCCGGGGTAGCCGCCGCGCTGGCCCGTACTGCCGACCTGCTGCGCGCCGATGCCGACGCCCTCGACGGCTGGGCCGAGCGGGCCCTGGTCGAGGCCGGCGCCGGGCAGAGCAGCGGGCTCGACGTGGTCGTCCTTGCCGACCTGCCGACCGCGGTCCGGCGTCGGGTGCTGCGCGCGGCAGCGATCGGCGCGGGCGCCGGCGCCGGGTCGCTCGGGGCCGGCCACGTCGACGCGATGGAGGAGCTGGTGACCCGCTGGCACGGCCAGGGGGTGATCGATCTGCCGGGCGGTGTCGGCGCCCAGCGTGCCTGTGACAGGCTTTCCTTCCTGCCCCGGACCCCTCCGGGCGCGGGTCCGAGCGACTGAGCGAGCGAGGCGCGAGCGCAGTGGACGACACCGACGTCGGGGCTGACCTGGAGAAGATCCTGGTCAGCCAGGACCAGATCCACGACAAGATCGTCGAGCTCGCCGCGGAGATCGACCGCGACTACGCCGGCCGCGACCTGCTGCTGGTCGGCGTGCTCAAGGGGGCGCTGATGGTGATGGCGGACCTGAGCCGGGCGCTGCACTCACCAGTGACGATGGACTGGATGGCGGTGTCCTCGTACGGCTCGGGCACCAAGTCCTCCGGGGTGGTCCGGATCCTCAAGGACCTGGACGGCGACATCAGCGGCAAGCACGTCCTGGTGGTCGAGGACATCATCGACTCGGGCCTGACCCTGTCGTGGCTGCTGCTCAACCTCCGCTCGCGCGGGCCGGCGTCGGTGGACGTCTTCGCGCTGCTGCGCAAGCCGGAGGCGGCCCAGGTGCCGGTCGGGGTCAGGTACGTCGGTTTCGACATCCCGAGCGAGTTCGTGGTCGGCTACGGGCTGGACTACGGCGAGCGCTACCGCAACCTTCCCTTCGTGGGCACTCTCGCTCCGCACGTCTACGGCGCATGATGGCGACCAGAGCAGTGATGCGCGCAGCGAGGTACGGTGGAAGCCCCGGCGGCGCAGCCTGGAGCCGGGTTCTGCACCACCGTGAAGGAGGAGTGGGGGCGAGTTGCCCCGAATCGATGTGAGGCGCTACTTCCGAGGTCCCTTCTTCTGGGTCGCCCTCGCGGTCCTCGTCGTGCTCGTCGGCGCCCAGCTGCTGACCGCGTCCGGCGGCTACAAGAAGGTCGACACCTCGGTGGTGATCGCCGACATCAGCTCCGACCAAGTCGCCTCGGCCACGAACATCGGCAGCGACCAGATCATCCAGCTGGTCCTGAAGAACGGCGACAAGGTCCAGTCGCAGTACGTGAAGGACAACGGCGACTTCATCTCCCAGACGCTGCGCGCCAAGAAGGTGCCGTTCGACGACCAGATCCCGCAGCAGAGCATCTGGGTCAGCCTGCTCTTCAGCTTCCTGCCCATCGCCATCATCGTCGTGCTCTTCCTGTTCTTCATGAACAACATGCAGGGCGGCGGCTCGCGCGTCATGAGCTTCGGCAAGTCCCGGGCCAAGCTCATGACCAAGGACATGCCCAAGACGACGTTCGCCGACGTGGCCGGGGTCGACGAGGCCGTCGAGGAGCTCGAGGAGATCAAGG
>JANYIP010000250.1 GCA_025361995.1 Streptomycetales bacterium
TGCCACCGGTGCCACCGGTGTCACGGGTGCCACCGGTGCCGCGCAGCCCGCCGATCCGCAGGCGCACCTGCTCCTGGTGGCCACGGCGTACCGGGCCTGGGCGCTGGACGACCCGCAGCGATTCGCGCTGATCTTCGGACCACCAGTCCCCGGGTACGCAGCGCCGGAGGCCGGCCCGACCGTGGAGGCAGCGCAGGACGCGATGGCCAACCTGGCCGAGGTCGTCCACCGGGCCGCGGCGCAGGGCTTTCTCGGCGACGCGATCGTGACCGACGTCGACCCGGCGACCCGGTCGAACCTGGCGAGCAAGGAGAAGGCGGGTGCGATCGGGCTCGACCTCCCGCTCGCCACCCATCAGGCGATGCTGCACGCGTGGGCGGCGCTGCACGGTTTCGTGTGCCTCGAGGCGTACGGGCATATCGACTGGTTCACCCCCGAGGCGCGCGAGGGGCTGTTCCGTCAGCAGATCGTGCTGGCCGGGCTCGCCATGGGCTTCCCCCGCCCGACCTGAGCGATCGGCCTACCCGCTGACGAGCGGCTTCTCGAGGAATCTCAGGTGCGGCAGGAGCTCAGCCGGATAGTCGCGGTACGGCGGGCACTCGTGAAAGCCGAGCGTCGAGTACATCGTGAGCGCCTCGGAGTTCTGGTAGCCGGTGTCGAGACGCATGAGAGTGAACCCGTCCGCTGTCGCGACCTCGATCAGCGCCTGGCAGAGCATCCGGCCGGTGCCCTTCCCCTGGAAACGATCGGGCACATAGAGCCGCTTCATCTCGCACCCCCCGTCGCCCAGGTCCCGGTACGCGATCCCGCCGCTGGTCTCGCCGTCGCGGCGGGCCAGGATGACCTTGCCGGCCGGCGGCCCGTACTTCTCGCCGAGCGAGGCCAGCTCGGCCTCCAGGTCTTGGTGGCCGCCGACGCCGTCGATGAAGCCGGGGAGGTCGGCGTAGCGGGCGAGCAGCCAGTCCCAGTACTCGCGGATCAGGGCGCCGAAGACCTCGTACTCCTCGTCGGTGGTCGCCACCACGATCGTCTCAGTCATCCGGCAAGGATGCCGTACTGCGCGTGATGGTGGTCGTCGGTGGACAGTAGCGATCAGTGCGATGAATCATCGACGCATGGACATCCCGCCCACTCGGTACGCGGTGACCCTGGACGGGAGCATGATCGCGTACCAGGTCGTCGGCGAAGGCCCGCCGGACATCGTGCTGCTGCGGGCCTGGTTCACGAACATCGAGCATGCCTGGCAGGAGCCGGTCCTGGCCCGGCTGATGACGCGGCTGGCTTCCTTCGGGCGCCTGATCCTGCTGGACCGGCGGGGGATGGGTTTGTCGGACCGGCCGGCAGAGCTGCCCACGATCGAGGCCCGCGTCGACGACCTGCGTGCGGTCCTGGACGACATCGGTGTCGAGCGGGCCGTCCTGATCGGCGTCGGCGCTGCTTGCGCGGTGATCACCGTCTTCGCCGCGTCCGAGCCCGACCGGGTCAAGGCGGTCGTCCTCTACCATCCGCCGAAGCACCACGGCATCGAGATCCCCGAGGAGGAGTGGGCGGAGGGGATCCGCAAGTGGGGAACCGAGGAGCAGGCCCGCGCAGACGTCGCCGACATCGCTCCGAGCCGCGTCGACGACGAGGCCTTCGTCCGCTGGCTCGCGGCTGACACGCGCCTGTCTGCCAGCCCGGGGATGGCTCGGCGCATGATCGAGATCGACCTGGCCACCGACGTGACCGATGTCCTGCCGTCCGTCCAGGCCCCCACGTTGGTGCTCGCCCGAGAGGGATCGCCGGCGAACCGCGCCATCGCCGGCGAGGTGGCCGCGCTGATCCCTGGTGCGACCCTCGTCCTCGTACCTGGCTCGGACCACATGCTGCTCTCCGGGCCCACGGATGCTGCCGTCGACGAGATCGAACGGTTCGTGACGGGGACGGTCCTCTCCTCGCCGGAGTCCAGCCGCGTCCTCGCGACCGTGCTGTTCACTGACCTCGTCGACTCGACGAGCCAGCTGAGCCGGGTCGGTGACCGGGCCTGGCGGGATCTGATGACCGAGCACGACGAGCAGCTCCGCCGGCTGATCGAGGCCCACCGGGGCCGGGTCATGGACAACGCGGGCGACGGGTTCTTCGCGGTCTTCGACGGGCCCTCGCGCGCTGTCCGGTGCGCGAGAGAGATCGGCGAGGCGCTTGCCCGGCTGGGACTCAAGGTGCGCTGCGGGCTGCACACCGGTGAGTGCGAGGTACGCGGTGACAAGCTGGCCGGAGTCGCCGTGGTTGTCGCGGCGCGGACGATGTCGCTCGCCGGCGCCGGAGAGATTCTCGCCACGGCAACCGTGCACGACCTGATCGCCGGCTCCGGCCTGGACTTCGTCAGCATCGGCGAGCACACCCTCAAGGGCCTACCGGGATCTCGAGTGATCTACCGGTTGGTCTGAGGCGAGTCCTCGGCGCCTGGCCCCCAGCTGCGCAGGGTCTCGGCGAGGCCCGAGACCAGCCGTACGAAGCTGCGGTCCACGTCGACCGGGAGGCCGAAGCCGCCGGCCTGCTCGAGGGTGATGAAGCCGTGCAGTGTCGCGCGCAAGGCCCGCACCGCGTCGATGGCGTCATCATCTTCGAGGCGGTACCCGGCGAGGGCTGCCAGTGCGACCTGGACGGCTGCCTGGCTCGCGGCGGTGTCCTCGACGTCGCCATTCGCGGGGGCGCGCACCGTGGCGGCATACCGACCGGGATGCGCGCGCGCCCAGCTGCGGTAGGCGATGCAGACCGCGTTCAGCGCCTCCACGCCGGCCTTGCCGACGGCCGCCCGGCCCAGGACGTCAGCCAGCTCGGTCTTGGCGCGGATCGCCACCAGCCGCTGCAGGGCATCCATGCCGTCGACGTGCTTGTAGAGGCTCGGCATACGGACGCCCAGGCGCGGGGCGATGGCGGCCAGGGTGAGGTTGTTCAGGCCGACCTCGTCGGCGATGTCCTCGGCCTCCTGGACGACCCGCAGCGTCGTCAAGCCCGCTCTAGGCACGACCGTGCGCCTCGCCCGCGAAGGCCTCGCCCGCGAACTTCGCGACCGCAGGGCCGACCAGGTCGGGTCGCTGAGCCTGCGGGTAGTGACCCGACTCGGGGGCCATCAGTACCTGGCCGTCCACCTGGTCGGCGATCCACTCGGCCTCGACCTGCGGGCTCGGGAAGTCGGGATCTGCCTCGCCCATGATCACCAGGACCGGTGCCGTCACTGCGCTCAACGCGGCTTCCGCTGCGCCGTGGCGGGTCCTCGTGGTCAGCGAGAAAGCCTTGGCGTAGCCGGGCTTCTTCATCGATGCCTTGACCGCCGCGCGGTAGTCGGCGAAGTCGGCCGGCCTGCGTCCGGCGTACAGCTTCGGCAGGTACGAGCCCCAGGTTGCGGCCGCCCACAGCGGGGTCATGAGTGCGCGGGTCAGCGTACGCATGAGGCCCGATGTTTGCGGCTCGCGGACGAAGGGGCCCAGCAGGACCAGGCCCTTGACCAGCTCGGGCCGCTCGGCAGCGACCAGGACCGCGGACGCGGCTGCCATCGAGTTGCCCAGAATGACGGCCGGGCCACCGAGCTCGGAGATGAGGGCGATCAGGTCGCCGGCGGTCGGCTCGTCGCCGTAGGCGTCGAAGGTGGCGTCGCTGTCGCCGTGACCGCGCAGGTCCATCAGTACGACGCGGTAGCCGGCGGCAACCAGGGGCGGCTGCACGAACCGGTAGCTGGAGCGCAGGTCGCCCATGCCCGGGATGCAGATGACGAGGGGGCCGTCCCCTGCGACCTCGAACGCGACTGCCCCGCCGGGGCGGCGGAGGGTGCGGGTCTGGGACTGGCTGCTCACGTCGCTGCTGATCGCTGGCTCCTGTACGGCTTGGAAAGGCTCCTAGGCAAGAGACTATGCCGGATAGCCAAAGAGCAGCAAGCCTTTAGCCGGGGGGGCGCCTGTGCAAGGAGGTGGCGTGAAACCAAACGACCGAACCCCCGATGAGGGTTCGGCCGTCTCTATGTCCGCAGACATCACCTGAGTCGGGGTGGCGGGATTCGAACTCCGGCTCTGGGCGTCCGGCTCGTGCCGGGCACGTCCGCCTTGAGTCATATCGTCGCAGGTCAGAGGCCTAGCGACGTCCACGACGGTCCCTCGGTGACCGCCAGCGGCCACGAGTTCTGTGACCAGTTCCGTGACCACTCTCGTGACCATAGCGCTGCCCGTCAGGTTTCCGACGTTCTGCATCGTGTCGGCCTGGCGGGCGACGTGCCCCGGGCAACCGAGGCAAGCAGGGTCAGGAGGCGACGGCGGCCAGAGCCACGTTCAGTGCACTGACGGCAACCTCAAGTTCGTCGGCCCGGAATGGACGCGTCGTCAGCCGTTGAAGTGCCCGGCCTGGGGCGGTGGCCACGCCCTGGACAGGCCCAGACGGCAGCCAGGCAGCAAACCGTAGCCACTCATACCCGAGACCAGCAGCGACAACCAGCAGAACTGGCCGACCGAGCGCGGCGACCGCGAATGGCAGCCCTCCCAGTAGAGGGTCAGGAGGGAAGCCGCGAAGAGGATCCAAAGGATGAGGCTGGTGCCGCACCGAGGGTGCCGGGGCGAGTATCGGGCAGCAGCCTCCGTAGTCGCATGGCCGAGCGCCTCGAAGCAGGCAACAGCTGCGTGCTCAGCGCCGTGGTATTCAAAGACCTCCGCTATGTGCGCGAGGCGTCCGACGGCTGCCAGGTAGATTATGAGGAAAGCCAGTCGCACGATGAACTCCGCGAGCCATGTCCATGGTCCGATCTGGGCGACCAGCCGATGAGCCACAACGGCCGGAGCGACGCCAAAGACGAGGGCGGCCACCACGACCCCGACCAACAGTGCCCGTCGTACAGCGGGTCGTTCGAACCGAGCAGCATCTCTGTTCTGGACACGAGCGGACCAGAGAAGCGCGGCCAGGGACAACCGTATGGCTGCGCCAAGAGCGACGATGCCACGAAGCACGGGAACGCGTGCGCTGCCGCCGGCGCGAGGCATCTTGAGCAGGTCAGTCACGATCGATCCGTCCGGTGCCCGTGCCGCTAGTCCCACAGTGCCGTCCACGTGGATCATCACGCCTCGGATCAGAGCTGAGCCCCCGACGCGGTGCGACGACACCTCAGTCGAAGAGGGGGCACTCTCGCGTCGGGTCACGTCATGAGGTCGGCACGACGGCTCCCCGGCTGTAGCGGAGACGATCAACTCGGGCCGGTCTGTCGAGGTGCCGTTGCCCGGCGCTGAGGTCCACTCGAGGTTCGGCGTGGCGCGTTCACCCGAATGGCCTATCAAGGTTAGGCTCGCGCGGCCGCGGGTCAGACTCCGGTGCGCCCTTGCTGCCAGTAACTGACGAGAGGATCGAAATGCGCTTGCGAGGAAGAACAGCCACAGTGGGGACCGCCACAGTTCTTGCGGTGGGTGCGCTGGCGGGGACCGCCTTCGCGACGTTCTACGGGAACACCACCGACTACGGACATATCAAGAGTACGTCGAGCTGCAGCGTGCCGGCGACGCCCGGGTACTGCAAAATCTTCTACACGGACAACTCTACGACTTCCCGCCCAGCTCTCAGCGGCGGCGTGAAGTTCTGCAGCGGACACCAGATTCCCGACGGCACGCCAATCGGTGAGGCCATCTCATCCGGCAAGCTGAATGGCGTCTATGTTGCCGTGATTTGGGGTGGCACCGGAGCGGTCGGCGCCCTCAACTGTCACAGCTGAACCAGCTCTGTTCGGAAAGGCCTGCCCTCGGCATTTGCCGGCGGCAGGCCTTTCCCAATGTTCGCGGCCATCAGTTGAGCAATGCGATACCGAAGACGTGATAGGCAACGACGAGCACGTAGGCGCAGGTAACAACCCATACGGCCGTGGGACGCAACCGCCAGAGCACCAGGAACAGAACCGAGACCACGATCCACTTGACTCCAAGTCCGCCGGCTCGGACCAGAGGATTGGCCTCAGTGACGTGCCTGGTCGCCAGACCGACTCCTGTAGCCAGCGCGTCTACCGTGTTCGCCAGCAACCCGACGACGAGCGCGACTCCTTCCCGTCGTTCGAGGGATGCCGTTGTCGATGCAAACCACGTCGTCGCTCCGAGAGTCGCCGCTGCAACCAGAGCAATCACCGCAAGCAAGAGGATGGTGTGGGTATCTGAGGACTGCCCGTCGATCTGGCCCGGCTGCACGTTTAGTCGCTGAACGCCACTCCAGGGGTCTCTGTCCCCGAGCAGTCCTGCAGCTGCGTCGAGGATCACCGCCCCAACTGGTAGCCAGAGCGCCATCCGTGGGAGCTGGCCGCGTGCGACCGCGACGCCGAGAAGCAGACTCGGCACGAGCACCGGGGCATTGTCTAGCAGGAAGCCTGTAGCGTTCCCGAGGTTTGCTGCGGTGCCGGCCATCAACCCGCTAGTCGAGGCGATCATGAGCGTGATCACTGCCTGCATTCCCAGCGCTGCTACCAAATGTCTGTTCCGGACCGATTTCGAGGTCACCTCGACGGATGTCAGAGCACCGTTCAGCAGCCAGGCACCGACGAGGACCGTCGCGAGATCGAACGCCGCCCAACCGGTCGACCACAGCGTGAGCGTCGAGGGCGCCCAGTGAGCGCTCAGGGACGGAACCGACCCACCGAGCGGGCGAGGAGCCCAAGCTGCGAGGAGGCTCGATGAGAGATCAGACGGGATTCTGTGTTGCCAGGTCGAGGCCGCGACGGCTGCGCCAGCTCCGAGGACCCAGGCGTGCTGGCGTCCCGAAACGGCGGCTGTAGCCGCTGCCAGCGCTCCCGCTGCCACGGTCCAGGCAGCAACCTCCAGGCTCGCCGAGAGCATCGTGGAGAACGACAGCTCGCCTGCGGGGAGCCCAAAGAGCATGCGGGTAGCAAGCCAGGCTCCAAGAAGGGCGCCGGCCCAGGCCCAGCGCACCCGAACCGGGGCGCGGGCAGCCGACTGGACTGTCGTGTCCGTTGGCTGACTGTCTCTGACCGTCTCCCCGATGCTCATCTGGTCAACCTCGACCGCGCAAGGGCTCGACTTGATCGATCGCTGGAAGCCCGCGAACGACCTTGAGTTGACCCTCGGAACCGTCGATCACCAGTCAGTGACAGGCGGATTTCCGGAGGCGGGCGACGCGTACGCGGTCTGCGGCCGTTGTGGCAACGCGACCACGAGTGCCGGCTGGTGCGGTGAGTGTCATTGGCGTGTCGGCGTGAGCGCCGGTGGGCATACAACGTCTGCAGCCCCGCACGATCGCATTGTGTCTGTCACGAGGAGCCGCATCGGGAAGAGCGCCGTGACCTATGGTCCTGGGGGCCGGCTTGCATGGACCGTGGTGTTGCTGGGCGTCGACGTCCTGATCTACTGGTTCGACGGCCCGATCTTCGCCTTACCCGTGATCTTGATCTACTCGTTCATGCTCCTGCCTAGGGCACTGCGGGACGTGTGGCGCGTACATAGCACTAGGACCGTCCTCGCGGGCCAAACCCCCAGCGTCTTTGGCTCCTGGCGAGCCGATCGAGTCGTGTTCGAGGTAACGGACGATGGCTCCACTCCCAAGCCCGACGGTCTCTCTCCTGGGTGAGGGCGCGGCGAGTGCGACCTGCGCCCGCGTTGCTTCGGCATAAGGCAGCTGGCTGACTTACCGACACGCCCAACCCAAGAGCCGGGCAGCAGGCTGCGTTGCTGCTCGCGACTGAGAGGGCTGCCTTTCCGTGCGGCTCCACGCAGATCCGCCCACGTCCGTCACGTCTATTTCGACGCCAGTAGGACCATCTCCTCGTTCTCCGCGGACGCCGAGCGAACAGAATCGGGTCAGACATGTGCATCGGGGGTGGTTACCCTGGGCGGGAATGTTGTTGTCCTGCAACAGTATTCCGGGTGGTGTTGTCTGGTGCTATCTTCTGCGAAGATCGGCCGCTCATCGTGGCGGTACTACCAGCGGACCGTCGCTGGGGGCGCGTGCGAGTACTACACCGAGCACGGTGACCGCCCCGGTCGATGGCACGGTCAAGGCCTGGCCGAGCTCGGCCTGACGCCCGGCGCGGTGGTGGCCGAGCAGGAGCTGGAGGCCATGTTCGGGCGCGCCTTGTCCCCGACCACCGGGTCGCCGCTGGGGCAGGGGTGGCGGGTGGACGCGGTCACCGGGTACGACCTGACGTTTTCCGCACCCAAGTCCGTCAGCGCCCTGTGGGCCCTGGGTGACCCGGCCACCGTTGGCGCGGTTGACGCTGCGCACACCGCCGCCGTCCAC
>JANYIP010000283.1 GCA_025361995.1 Streptomycetales bacterium
GCGGGCACGAACAACAACAACGCGGCCCCAGCCTCGGGGGGAGCTCCTGGCGGCGGCATCTTCCTGGTCCGGGCCGGCGCCGTGGCTGGTGCCGGGTCGATCACCGCGAACGGCTTGGCCGCGTACAACCTGACCGCGCAGGACGGCGGTGGCGGCGGCGGCGCAGGCGGAACGATCGTCCTGACCTCGCCGAGCGGTTCCCTCACCGGTGCGACGCTGAGCGCCAACGGCGGTCGCGGCGGCAACGCGTGGGCGACCCAGGCCGGCGCGGCCAACCAGCACGGCCCGGGTGGCGGCGGAGGTGGAGGGTGGATCCTCACCTCCAGCGCACCGACGGCGCAGACCGTCGCTCTGGGGGTCCACGGCGACACCACGACCGGCCTCCTCGCGTACGGCTCCACCAGCGGCACCACCGGCCAGACCGGCACGGTGACGCCGGCGTCCCTCCCCGGTGTCTCGGGCGGCGCCGAGTGCGCCGACCTGTCAATCACCAAGACCGGCCCGGCGACGGTCACCGCGTCCGGGGCGATGGCGTACACCCTGGCGGTGGCCAACGCCGGCCCTGCCGACGCGTCCGGGCTGTCCGTGGTCGACACACTTCCGGTCGGCGTGACCTTCGTCTCTGCGTCGGGCACCGGATGGACCTGCTCCAACTCGGGCAACGTCTCGGTGACCTGTACCCGGGCTGCCCTGACCACCGGGACCTCGGCGCCGAACATCACCGTCACCGTCACCGCGCCGGCGCAGGGCGCGACCCTGTCCAACACCGCATCGGTGACCGCCACCACGCCCGACCCGGTGCCGGCCAACAACACCTCGACCATCAGTACGACGGTCACTCCGCTCGCCGACCTGTCGATCGTCAAGACCGGTCCGGCCACGGTGCTCGCCGCTGGCAACGTGAGCTACAACCTGGCGGTGGCCAACGCCGGGCCCTCGGACGCGACGGCACTGTCGGTCTCGGACACCTTGCCCGCGGGCGTCACCTTTGTCTCGGCCGCCGGTACGGGGTGGACGTGCACGAACGTCGGCAACGTCTCGGTGACCTGCACGCTCCCGACCCTGGCGAACGGGACCTCAGCCCCGGCCATCACCGTGGTCGTCACTGCGCCGGCGCAGGGTGCGTCGCTGTCGAACACCGCATCGGTGTCGTCGACCACGACAGATCCCAACCCTGCCAACAACTCGTCCACCATCTCCACGACGGTCACGCCGTCGGCTGACCTCGCGATCACCAAGACGGGCCCGGCGACGGTGACGGCTTCGGGGAGTGTCAGCTACTCGTTGGTCGTGGTGAACAACGGTCCGTCCGATGCAGCGGCTGTGTCGGTCGCGGACACGCTGCCGGCCGGGGTGACGTTTGTGTCGGCGGCGGGCACGGGGTGGACGTGCACCAACGTCGGGAACGTGTCGGTGACGTGTACGCGTCCGGCCCTGGTGACCGGTGCGACGGCGCCCACGATCACCGTGGTGGTCACCGCGCCGGGCCAGGCCGCGGCGTTGTCGAACACGGCATCGGTCTCCTCGACCACCAGCGACCCCACGCCGGGCAACAACACTTCGGTGGCGAGCACGACCGTCACCGCATCCGCGGACCTGGCGATCACCAAGTCCGGCCCGGCGACGGTGACAGCTGGCGGGAGTGTCGGCTACTCGCTGGTCGTTGTGAACAACGGCCCGTCGGACGCAGCGGCGGTGTCGGTCGCTGACACCTTGCCCGCGGGCGTCACCTTTGTCTCCGCCGCCGGTCCGGGGTGGACGTGCACCAACGTGGGCAACACCTCGGTGACCTGTACCCGCCCCGCTCTGGTGACGGGTGCGACGGCGCCCACCATCACCGTCGTCGTCACCGCCCCGGGCCAGGCGGCTGCCCTCACGAACACCGCGTCGGTGTCGTCGACCACGGCAGACCCGGTCCCCGGGAACAACACATCGACCGTGAACACCACGGTCAACGCCTCGGCCGACCTCTCGATCACCAAGACTGGTCCAGGCACCGTCACCGCCAACGGCACCGTGACCTACTCCCTGGTGGTCGTCAACAACGGTCCGTCGGACGCAGCCGCGGTCTCGGTGACGGACACCCTGCCGGCCGGCGTCACGTTCGTGTCCGCGGCCGGTACCGGCTGGACCTGCACCAACGTCGTTAGCATCTTGGTCATTTGCATCTAGTCTGTATTCGTTACCGGGGTGACGGCGCCGACGATCACTGTCGTCGTCACGGCCCCGGCGCAGACGGCCTCGCTCACCAACACCGCTTCGGTGTCGTCGACGACCGCAGACCCGGTGCCGGCGAACAACACTTCCTCGATCACGACCGGGGTGACCGCCTCTGCCGACCTCGCGATCACCAAGACCGGCCCAGCCACCGTGGTCGCGGGTGCGAGCGTCACGTACTCGTTGTCGGTGGTGAACAACGGCCCGTCGGATGCGACAGCGGTCTCGGTGACCGACACCCTGCCGGCCGGTGTCACTTTCGTGTCAGCTGCGGGTGCGGGCTGGACCTGCACCAACACGGGCAACGTCTCGGTCGCGTGTACACGGCCGACCCTGGCGACTGGCGGCACTGCGCCGGCGATCACTGTTGTGGTGACGGCGCCGGCTCAGGGTGGCAGCTTGACGAACACAGCCTCGGTGTCGTCGACCACGGCTGACCCGGTGCCGGCGAACAACACCTCCACGGTGAACACCACTGTCACCGCTTCGGCGGACCTGGCGATCACCAAGACCGGCCCGGCCACCGTCGCTGCTGGCGGCAACGTCACCTACTCGCTGTCGGTGGTGGACAACGGGCCGTCGGATGCGGCGGCCGTCTCGGTGACCGACACGCTGCCGGCCGGTGTCACCTTCGTGTCGGCGGCGGGTACCGGCTGGACGTGCACGAACACGGGCAACGTCTCGGTGACCTGCACCCGGCCGGCTCTCCTCGCCGGTGCGACCGCGCCGGCGATCACGGTGGTCGTGACGGCGCCGGCTCAGGGCGGCAGCTTGACGAACACAGCCTCGGTGTCGTCGACCACGGCTGACCCGGTGCCGGCGAACAACACCTCCACGGTCAACACCACTGTCACCGCTTCGGCGGACCTGGCGATCACCAAGACCGGCCCAGCCACGGTCGCTGCGGGCGGTAACGCCACGTACTCGCTCGTGGTCGTCAACAACGGTCCGTCGGACGCGGCGGCCGTGTCGGTGACTGACACCCTGCCCGCTGGTGTCACCTTCGTGTCTGCGGCGGGCACCGGCTGGACCTGTACCAACACCGGCAACGTCTCGGTCACCTGCACCCGGCCAGCTCTCGTCGGCGGTGCGACCGCGCCCACCATCTCGGTGGTCATCACTGCACCGGCCCAGGCTGGCACTCTGAGCAACACTGCGTCGGTTTCCTCCACGACCAGCGATCCGGTACCGGCCAACAACACCTCGGTGGCGAGCACCACTGTCACCGCCTCGGCTGACCTGGCGATCACCAAGACCGGCCCGGCGACTGTCGTGGCCGGAGCGGGCGTCAGCTACACCTTGGTGGTGGTCAACAACGGGCCGTCGGACGCGGTCAACCTCTCGGTCGCCGACACGCTCCCGGCCGGGGTGACGTTCATCTCCGCGGTCGGCACCGGCTGGACCTGTACGAGTGTCGGCAACGTCTCGGTCACCTGCACCCGGCCTGCGCTGGCCACCGGCACCACAGCCCCCACGATCACGGTGCTCGTCACCGCCCCCGCCCAGGCCGCGGTCCTCAGCAACTCGGGGACCGTCTCCAGCGCGACCACCGATCCGGCGCCGGCCAACAACACCTCCGTGGCCAGCACGACGGTCACCGCTTCCGCGGACCTGGCTATGACCAAGACCGGCCCGGCGACCGTGGTGGCGGGCGGGAACGTCAGCTACTCCTTGGTGGTCGTCGACAACGGCCCTTCGAACGCCGCGACGCTCTCGGTGGTCGACACGCTCCCGGCCGGTGTCACCTTCGTCTCGGCCGTCGGCACCGGTTGGACCTGCACGAATACTGGCAACATCTCGGTCACGTGCACCCGGCCTGCACTGGCCACCGGGGCAACTGCGCCGACGATCACTGTCGTCGTCACGGCTCCCGCGCAGACCGCGACCCTCACCAACACTGCGACGGTCAGCAGTGCCACCAGCGACCCGGTCCCCGGCAACAACACCTCGTCGGCGACCACCAACGTCACCGCGTCCGCCGACCTGTCGATCGTCAAGACCGGTCCGGCGAACGTCACCGCGAACGGCACGGTCACGTACAGCCTGGTCGTAGCAAACGCCGGACCGTCCGACGCGGCCACCCTCTCGGTGGGGGACACGCTCCCGGCCGGTGTCACCTTCGTCTCGGCAACCGGCACCGGCTGGATCTGCACCAACGTCGCCAGCACCTCGGTCACCTGCACCCGGCCGGCCCTGGCCACCGGCGCGACCGCGCCGACGATCACCGTGGTCGTCACGGCTCCCAGCCAGTCGGGCACGCTCACCAACACCTCGACCGTCTCGAGCGCCACCGCGGATCCGAACCCGGCGAACAACACCTCGTCCGCGACCACTACGGTCGGAGCCTCGGCCGACCTGTCGATCGTCAAGACCGGTCCGGCGACGGTCGCGGCCGGTGCCAGCATCGGCTACACGCTGACGGTCGCCAACGCCGGGCCGTCCGACGCCGCGAACGTCTCCGTCGTCGACACGCTGCCGGCCGGCGTCACGTTCGTGTCCGCGGCGGGCACCGGTTGGACCTGCACCAACGTGGCGAATACTTCGGTCAGCTGTACGCGACCTCTCCTGACGACGGGCACCACGGCACCACTGATCACGGTCACCGTCACCGCTCCCGCGCAAGCCGCGTCACTGACCAACTCGGCCTCGGTCTCGACCACGACCCCAGACCCAGTCCCCGAGAACAACACCTCGTCCGTGAGCACGACGGTGACCGCCTCTGCGGACCTGTCGATCATCAAGACCGGCCCGGGCACCGTCACCGCCGGCGGCACAGTGACGTACTCCCTGGTGGTCGTCGACAACGGACCGTCGGACGCGGCTGCGGTGTCGGTGACGGACACCCTGCCCGCCGGCGTCACCTTCGTCTCCGCCGCCGGGACAGGCTGGACCTGCAGCAACACCGGCAACGTCTCGGTGACCTGCACGGTGGCCTCGCTCGCGACCGGGGTCACGGCACCCACGATCACGGTCGTCGTGACAGCGCCGGCCCAGGCCGGCGCCTTGTCCAACACTGCGGCGGTCTCCTCGACCACCGCCGACCCGGTCCCGGCCAACAACACCTCGTCCACGAGCACGGGGGTGACTGCCTCGGCGGACCTGTCGATCGTCAAGACCGGCCCGGCGACCGTCGTGGCGGGCGGCGACGTCACGTACTCGCTGGTGGTCGTCAACGACGGGCCCTCCGACGCGGCTGCCGTATCGGTGACGGACACTCTTCCCGCTGGTGTGACCTTCATCTCGGCCGCCGGCGCCGGCTGGACCTGTACCAGTGTCGGCAACGTCTCGGCCAACTGCACGCGTCCGACTCTGGTGACCGGAGCCACCGCGCCGACCATCACCGTCGTCGTCGCCTCACCCGCCCAGGCCGGGTCGCTGTCCAACACTGCGTCGGTGTCGTCGACGACGGCCGACCCGGTCCCGGCTAACAACACCTCGACCGTGAGCACGACGGTGACCGCCTCGGCCGACCTCTCGATCGTCAAGACCGGTCCCGCGACCGTCCCAGCCGGCGGAGCGGTCGGCTACACGCTGACTGTGGCGAACGCCGGCCCGTCGAACGCAGCGGCGCTGTCGGTGACCGACACGCTGCCCGCGGGCGTGACCTTCGTGTCCGCGTCGGGCACTGGCTGGATCTGCACCAACGTCGGCAACACCTCGGTCACCTGCACCCGGGCCCTGCTGGCCACCGGCACCACCGCCCCGGTGATCAACGTGTCGGTCACCGCCCAAGCGCAGCCGGTGACGCTCTCGAACACCGCCTCGGTGTCCTCCACCACGGCGGACCCTAACCTGGCCAACAACAGCTCCAGCGTGAGCACGACAGTCACCGGGTCTGCGGACCTGGCACTCGTCAAGACGGGCCCGGCCACCGTGGCGGCCGGCGGGAGCGTCTCGTACACGCTCATCGTCACCGACAACGGCCCCTCCAATGCGGCCACGCTCTCGGTGACGGACACGTTGCCGGCCGGCGTGACCTTCGGGTCGGCCGCCGGGACGGGCTGGACGTGCACGAACACCGGCAACGTGTCGGTGACCTGTACGCGGCCAGCGCTGCTCACCGGGGCCAGCGCCCCGACGATCACGGTCGTCGTCACCGCCCCGGCGCAGGCGGCGACGCTGACCAACTCCGCGACCGTGTCCAGCGCGACCGCCGACCCGGTCCCGGCCAACAACACCTCGGTCGCCAGCACGACCGTCGCCGCCTCGGCGGACCTAGCGATCGTCAAGTCAGGCCCGGCCACGGTCACCGCGGCCGGCAATGTCAGCTACACGCTGGTGGTGACCGACAACGGCCCGTCCGACGCTGCCACCCTCTCGGTCGTGGACACGCTGCCGACGGGCGTCACTTTCGTCTCGGCGGCCGGGACCGGATGGACCTGCACGAATGCCGGCAACGTCTCGGTGACCTGCACCCGACCGGCCCTGCTGACGGGTGCGACGGCACCCACGATCACCGTGGTCGTGACGGCGCCCGCTCAGGCAGCGACGCTGACCAACAGCGCTACGGTGAGCAGCGCGACGCCGGACCCGATCCCGGGCAACAACACGTCGACCGTGGTCACCACCGTCAACAGCTCGGCCGACCTCTCGCTCGTCAAGTCCGCGACCGCCACGCAGCTCGCCGGGTTGAACGTCACCTACCAGCTCGTGGTGAGCAATGCCGGCCCGTCCGACGCCGCCAACATCTCAGTCATCGACAACCTCCCGGCCGGCGTCACCTTCGTGTCGGCTGCCGGTGCCGGCTGGACCTGCGTCAACACCGCGAACATCTCAGTGACGTGTACGCGGCCGACGCTCGTCACCGCGGGGACGGCCCCGACGATCACTGTCGTGGTGACCTCGCCGAGCCAGCCCGGGACGCTCAGCAACTCGGCCGCCGTCTCGTCGAGCACCCCGGACCCGACGCCGGGGAACAACACGTCCACCGCGAGCACGACGCTGACCGCCGCTGCCGACCTGAACCTGAACAAGACCGGCCCGGCGACCGTCCTGGCCGGCGGCAACGTGAGCTACACCGTCGACGTGAACAACTTCGGGCCGTCGGACTCGACCGGGATCAGCGTCACGGACACCCTCCCCGCCGGGGTCACGTTCGTGTCCGCGTCCGGGAGCGGCTGGACGTGTACGAACGCCGGCAACGTCTCTGTCACCTGCGCCCTGCCGGGGCTGGTCACGGCGGCAGCAGCGCCGACGATCACCATCATCGTGACGGCGCCTGCCCAGGCGGGTTCGCTGACCAACAGTGCGACCGTCAGCTCGGTGACCACGGACCCGTTCCCGCCGAACAACACTGACACTGCGACGACCACGGTGACCGCTTCCGCGGACCTCGCGATCGTCAAGACCGGCCCCGCCAACGTCACGGCAAGCGGTTCCATCGCGTACAGCCTTGAAGTGAGCAACAACGGCCCGTCCGACGCGGCGAACATCTCGGTCAGCGACACGCTCCCGGCCGGCGTGACCTTCGTGTCGGCAGCAGGGACGGGATGGACGTGTACCAACGTCGGCAACACCTCCGTCACGTGCACGCGCCTGGCCCTGGTCACCGGCGCCGCTGCGCCGCCGATCGCCGTGGTCGTCACCGCTCCTGCCGCGGCCGTGATCCTCACCAACAGCGCCACCGTTACGTCGGCCACCAGCGACCCCAACCCGGCGAACAACACCTCG
>JANYIP010000305.1 GCA_025361995.1 Streptomycetales bacterium
TGTCACTGGCTTCAGTTTCAGACACCGATTCAGACTTGTCATTGGTGATTTCGGGTTGGCGTGGTCTGCTGATACCCACCTGGAGGGGAACTAACCAAAGTGCTGATGGCCGTTCGCTAGGCGAACTCGCCGTGGGGCTGTTCGACCCGCCTGGCCATGACGTCGCCAGCGAGATCTTCCATCTGCCGCCTTGGCCTCGGCGTCCAGGCTGACCTCGACCTGGGGCGCCTGCCATGCCGACCACTGACCCGACATCATCGCCCACAAGCTCGGGCGGACACGTAGACGACGGACTTGACCCAACCGGAAACCAGCGAGACCGGGATCATCGCGAGCCAGAAGATCGTCAGCCAGCCGTTAACCCAGCTCATGAACACCGGGGCGCCAGGGATGCTCGCCCATAGACGTGTCGGACAGGTCCGTGGGGCTACGGCCAGCAGAGCCGTTGAGTACTGATTCGAATCTGATCTGTGCGACTGGGCGGATCGGTCGGGCGGCTGGGCTGGAGTGGAGTGGTCGATCCCAAACGGGGCCGGGGTCGATCCCGATCATCTTCATGGCCGACCGCGTCGCGGCTTCGTCGAACTGGAATCCGCAGTCGCGTGCCAGCCGGCAGATGGACAGCACCCGGTCGGTCGTAAGCCTGCCTTCAAGCCACTCTGGGGAGGTGAGCATCGCCTCGAACTGCACGAAGAGGTCTGGGCTGACGTCGGTGCGCGCCGGGCTGATCTGCGCCGTCACGGGAGCTGCACCGGGCAGGCTCC
The DNA here is from genome assembly GCA_025361995.1 of Streptomycetales bacterium. Taxonomy (GTDB): domain Bacteria; phylum Actinomycetota; class Actinomycetes; order Prado026; family Prado026; genus JANYIP01. The sequence goes on from JANYIP010000305.1 coordinate 765, forward strand.
GTGGCCGTGGCTGGCACAGGTGGTGGCTGGCGTCGGGGCGGGGGACTGAACGCCGAGAGCGTTGTGGCTCGACACCAGGGTGAGAACGGCGACAGCGCCGAGTCCGACTAGGCCGGGGACGATTTCGCGAGCGATCCGCCGCCGGTGCGGCGTGGTTCTGAGCAAGTGGAGATTCCCCGTTCGTCTCAAGCTTCGAGTCTTGGTTACTGCTTCGACGTCCCGAGTGGTCCGCCTCAGATGCTTGGACACCACGGATCGCGGGGTGCCGACGCACCATGGAGGCCGGCTCTGCCGGGCCCTACCAGCAGCCCACGGGCTCCCGATCCCTTGGGTAAGGCGGCGGAGGCCGCACGAAGCCCGGGGGTGGTCATTGGGGATGCCGTCCCCGGGGCTTCCTGAGTATCAATCGCAACTGCGGGCGATTTCGCGCTTCTGGCGTGCAGGACGATGACCCGACACGGTTCCATGCGCCAGTCTCCTACCGGCGACGCTGCGCGCCCATGGGGAGCCGCAACTTCGGCCGCCGGCTGATCGTGGCTGCCCGGCGACCTCCCCCACCACCCGAGACGCTGGCGTGCCGATCCGGTCTGTTTGTCCAGTAGCCGTTGGTCATCAGGAGGTTCATGGCCGCCACCTCCGTACGATGGTCATGGCGGAAGTGGCCGGCCCACCACTGCTGGAGGAACTCGTCGCCCGTCAGGCCTAGGTGCTCCCAGGCCTTGGAGTCGACAAGCGCCGCAAACGACGGCAGAAAGTGCGGGAGCGGTTCATCAGTGGTCAGCACATCAGGCCCCGGGTTTACTCGTGCGCCCACGTCTGTCGTCGGCGGCGCTGCGCGGCCGCGAGGCCGATCGTCAGCCTGAGGACTTGTTACGCGAACGCGCCCTGAGATCCGCAAGTGATCGGGTCGACGCGAGGTCTAGGCCCACCCGATGAACCGGACGCTACACCGAACCATGCAGCGGCACCATCCGGGTGGTCTGCAGAAAACACAAGCCCCGCTCGCTGCGAGCGCGGCGGGGCTTGTGCTCTGGTAGCTACTCCCTGCCGATGACGATCCCGAGGAAGATTCCCACAATCAGTGCGACGCTGCCAACGGCCATGGTGGCGATGGTTCCGGCATGAGCGACCGTGGTGCTGGACGCTAGCCCGGCCTGCGTGGCCGCCTCGGTAGCCTGAGCTCCGGCCAGGGTCGCTTCCTGGGTCGCTTGTGCGACCTCGAGTGCGTGCAACCGCTCGGTCGTGTCCTTCTCTTCCATACTGATCGGTCCTTCCTCGTAGCTGTCTGGGAACTGCGGCTCGCCACCCACGGTCGGTGCCCTTCCCGTCGTTGGAGCGACAAACTCATTGATCACTAAGCTTTTCGTCCCCTGGGATCGGTTCAAGACCCACAGAGCCTCGGGCCAAACCCGACACGCCTGAGTCACTGAGTCGGGGACGACGCGACAGCGATTGGCTGTCCGACGCTGTCCGTGTGCCTGGCACAGCAGGCAGGCGCCCATGGGCACGGGAGTCACGCCCACGATCGTCTTTGCCCACGCAGTGACCAATAGTGACCCCTGTCCGGGCGACCAATGGACCACTACGGTCTGCTCGCACCTGGCAGGATCTGCTCAGCCTCCGCAGTTGGTCAACGTCCAAAGAGACCCTGCGGTCATGCTGTGCGGGTGGACACGCGCTGCCTGCCGCGCGCCTGACGCTGACCTTGACAGGTGGACGGGCTGGACACGGCGTCAGCGTGAACGAGGCCTTCCAACTCATTCGCGACCACGCCCGAAACAACAACCTGCGCCTTGGGGCCGTCGCCACCGCCGTCGTCGCCCACCCCTCGCAGGTCCAGGAGCTTCTCTCCCCTGACCTGACCTGACGCGGAACTGGGCACCACCTGGCTCGCGAGTCTGGACTGCGGCAGCTAGCCAAGGCCGCCCCGCCACCTCACACCACGAACCCCCGCCGTGCTGCCCAGCAGCCCAAACGCGACAGCCTCGTCCGGGTCGTGCCTGCGGCCCGTGCAAGTCACCCGGAACAGGGTTTGGCGTGCACGGTGGGGGAAACGCTGTCGACAGCTGCCCTGGACCTCTGCGGCGGGAAGGTCTTCGGTATGGACGCATGGACGCGTACAGGCAGGACGTCACTGTTCCCCGACCACTTGTCAGGGGCCCCGCCGGTGGTGGGACGAACGTTTCCACGTGTCGCCGAATCTGTCCGTGAGTCGCGGCTGTGGGTGCGGGGCATCGTCGCTAGCGCTGGAAACGTGGTGCATGCCGCTACCGTGGAGTTGCTGGTCAGCGAGCTGACCACGAACGCCGTCCTATATGGGCAAGGGGACGTGTTCGGGGTTGACTTCTACAGCAGATTCCTGATCGCAGTCACGGACGCCGGGACCGACCTGATCCTCCCCCTTTCCGGCGCGCGATCCCTAGGGGAAGGCGGTCGTGGGCTGGCCATCGTCGACGCCCTCGCGGTCCGTTGGGGCGTCGACATCCGGG
>JANYIP010000035.1 GCA_025361995.1 Streptomycetales bacterium
ACCCAGCGCGGTGACGCTGTGCCCGACCAGCACGGTCGGCACCCTCGGCAGATTCGGCACTCTCGGCAGAGTCGGCAGCCCGTCGACGACGCGCTCGGCCAGGACGGCCACAGCGCCCGCGGCCGCCGCCTCACGTACGTAGTCGTGCCCGTCGACCCGCTCACCCTTGATCGCGACGAACAGCGCACCGGGTACGACGGCGCGGGAGTCGGTGACCACGGGGCCGGTGACAGCCAGCGAACCGTCACCCGCGGGTACGGCGCCCCCGACGAGGGTGGCCAGCTCGGCCAATGTCAGGGGGATCACGACGCCACGACCAGCTGCTCGATCGCCGCCCGGAGCTCGACCCGGTCGTCGAAGTCACGGACCACCCCTGCGGTCTCCTGGCCCCGCTCGTGCCCCTTGCCTGCAACCACGACCACGTCGCCTGGCCCAGCGGCAGCGATGGCCGCATCGATCGCCGCCCGGCGGTCAGGCTCGACCAGCCAGGGCTGAGCGGCCGGCGCTGCTGCGCTGGCCACCGTGGACTCGGCGCCCGCCACCATCGCAGCGAGGATCGCCAGCGGGTCCTCGGAGCGCGGGTTGTCGCTGGTCAAGAAGGCGAAGTCAGCCCCGCGGACGGCGGCGGCACCCATCAACGGCCGCTTGTACGGGTCACGGTCACCGCCGCAGCCGAGCACCAGGAGCACCCGGCCGGGCACCAGCATCCGAACCGCGGCGAGCAGCGTGTCGACGGCGTCCGGCGTGTGCGCGTAGTCCACCAGCGCGAGGAAGGACTGGCCCGCGTCGATCCGCTCCATCCGGCCGGGGACCCCGGCCAGCGAGCCCACTCCAGCGACTGCCGCGTGCAGGGGAACTCCCGCCGCGTGCAGCGCCACGATGGCGGCCATCGCGTTGGAGACGTTGAAGCCGCCCGGGATCTGCACCCTGGCCGGTGCCCGCTCCCCCGCGGGGCCGACGACCCGGAAGGACGACCCGTCGGCACGGAGCTCGATGTCCTGCGCCCGCCAGTCGGCGGGCGCCCCGGCCGACGAGAAGGTCGTCACCGGCACCTGCGAGTCGCGGACCAGCCGGCGCCCGTACTCGTCGTCGACGTTGACCACGCCGAGCCGGGAGCGGCCTGAGGTGAACAGCGACGCTTTGGCCCGGTAGTACTCCTCGAACGTCGGATGGAAGTCGAGATGGTCCTGGGTGAGGTTGGTGAAGACAGCCACGTCATAGCTGATGCCATCCACCCGGCCCAGCGCCAGGGCATGGCTGGACACCTCCATCGCCGCTGCCGTGCAGCCGCGCTCGACCATCAGCGCGAGCAGCGCCTGCACGTCGGGTGCCTCGGGTGTGGTCCGCTCGCTCGGGACCACCTGCCCGGCCACCCTGGTCTCGACCGTACCCACCAAGCCGGTGACGTGGCCGGCCGCGCGCAGCCCGGCCTCGACCAGGTACGACACCGTCGTCTTGCCGTTGGTCCCGGTGACCCCGACGAGGAGCAGGTGATCGGCCGGCCGCCCGTACACCCAGGCGGCGACCTGACCCACCCGGGAGCGGGGGTCGTCCACGATGAGGGTGGGGAGCCCACTGGCCTGCGCGCGCTCGCGGCCGGTCGGGTCGGTGAGGATCGCCGCTGCACCGGCGGCTGCGACGACCGCGGCGAACTCCGCGCCGTGGGCGTGCGCGCCGGGCAGCGCCGCGTAGAGGTCTCCCGGCAGCAAGGTGCGCGAGTCCAGGCTCACCCCGGTCACGGCGCGCTCGGCAGTCTGGCCGGGCTCGGCGCCCGCGCGCGGGACGTCTGTCGGGACAGGCGGTTCGATCCCGAGCAGCGCCGCGAGACTCCGGATGCTGCGCGGGTTGACTACCGGGCGCGCGAGGCGCGCGCCCTCACGTTCGGACACGGCGTGAGGCTACCCGGGTCACGGCGCGACCAGCCGCATCTTGGGCGGCACGCCGCCGGTCGGGGGGATCCCCAGGGTCTGCAGGGAGAAGGCCATCACCTGGCGGAACACTGGGGCGCCGAGCCGGCCGCCGAAGTGACCGTTCTTCGGGTTCTGGAGCGTCACCGAGATCACCAGCCGCGGTGCATCGGCCGGCGCGAACCCGATGAACGACGCGGTGTACCCGCGGTAGCAGCTGCAGCTGTCGTCGACCCGGTTGGCCGTACCGGTCTTGCCGGCGACCGTGTAGCCCGGGATCCGGGCGAGCGGCGCCGTGCCCTGGTCGGAGACCACGCTCTCGAGCATGTCGCGCACCGTCGCCGCCGTCTGGGCGCTGACCACACGTACCTGGGTGGGGGCAGGCGAGGAGGTGAAGGTGCCGTCCGGTGCGACCGTCCCGGCGATCAGGCTGGGCTGCACGCGCACTCCGCCGTTGGCGATCGTCGCGTACACCGAGGTGGCCTGGACCGCGGTGAGCGAGAGGCCCTGGCCGAAGGAGACCGTGGCGAACTGGGCGTCGGACCACTTGCTCGGCGGGGACAGGATCCCGTGGCTCTCTCCCGGGAAGTCGAGCCCGGTCGGCTGGCCGATGCCGAAGCCCTTGAGGTAGCCGTAGAGCTTGTCCCGGCCGATGGTCTCCGCCACCTGGATCGCGCCGAGGTTGCTCGACTTGGCCAGTACGCCGGTGAGCGTCAAGTGCTCAAGACCGTGGCTGACGTCGTCGTGGAAGAGCCGGCCGCCGCGCATCAGGGTGTTGGGGACGGTGATGACGCTGTTCGGCGTGAGCGTCCCCTCCTGGATCGCGGCGGCGGCGGTCATGACCTTGCTGGTGGAGCCCGGCTCGTAGATGTCGGAGACGGCCCGGTTGCCGCGGTCGGCGATCGGGGCAGCGCCGGGGTCGCTCGGGTCGAAGGTCGGCGCGCTGGCGAGGGCGAGGATGGCACCGGTGCGCGGGTCCATGACCACGACCGTGCCGCTGTCGGCGTTCGACGCCTTGACCTCCGCCTCCAGCGTCTGCTGGGCCTCCCACTGGATGTCGCTGTTGATCGTGGTGCGAATGGTGATCCCGTCGACCGGGTTGTGCTGGACGGAGGTGTCGGTCGGAATCTCGCTGCCGCCAGCGCCGGCCTCGTAGATGTCCGAACCGTTCTGACCGGCCAGGATCGACTGCTCGCCGAGCTCGAGCCCGCCGGCGCCGAGGCCTTCACCGTTGACGAAGCCGACCACGTTGGCGGCGAGGTCACCGGCCGGGTAGACCCGCGCGGTGGTGTTCTCGCTGAAGATGCCCGGCAGCTTGAGCGCCTTGACCTGGCCCCACGTCTGCGGGGTGATCTGCTTGGCCACGACGGTGTAGCGCTTGGTCCCGGTGAGCTTCTGGACGAGGGTGGCCGCGTCGATGTTCAGCACCGGCGCGAGCGCCATCGCCTCCGACGCCGGGTCCTTCACGAGCGTCTGGTCCACCGTGACGTTCTTGGCGGCCACGGACGTCGCCAGCACGGTCCCGTTGATGTCGGTAATCTCGCCACGGGTGGCGAGCAGCTCGACGGTACGCAGCCGACCCGCCTCGGCCCGTGCGGCGTACCCGGGGGCCTCGACCGCCTGCAGCTGCAGGAGCCGTCCGATGAACAAGGACATCAAGATGGCCAGGGCGACACAAGCTGTACGCAGCCGGCGACGGGGGTCGCGCAAGGTCAAGGTGTGGCCAGGGCGCCCCGGCGGCCGACCGCCTCCTCGGGGGGTCCGGCTGCGGGTGGTGCTCGGTCGCCTGGGCGGCGCGGGCTTGCGCGGCTGCGTCGTCGTGCGCGCCGTACTCGTCTTGGCCGTTGCCGGCCGGGCAGTGGGTGTTCGCGTGGTCGAGGACCGGCGGCCGACGGCAGGGCGCGGAGCCGTACCTCGTGGGCGGGGCGGAGTCGACTCGGCCATCAGTGGCTCCCGGGTGTGGTCGTGCCCGGTGAGGGCTTGGTCGGTGGGTTCGTGGTCGGTGGCTTCGTTGCGCCGGTCGTCGGCTTGGTCGTCGCACCAGTCGTCGTCGCGGCGGTCGCGGGGGCGGTGGGCGCTCCCGACGGGGTCGCGGTCGCCGCCGGCGCCGGGTACGCCCCGGCCAGCGGGACCCCCAGGATCTTGCCCGTCACCGGGTCGAGGAAGACCGGGTTCTTGGTGCCGACCATGCCGAGCCGGTGTGCCGAGACGGCGAGCACCTCGGGCGACTCCAGAACCGCAACCTGCTGCTGCAGCGCCTCGGCCGCGGTGTCGAGCGCTGCCTGCTTGCGGGCGAGGTCCGTCGTGGCGAACGCACCCTGCGCCAGCAAAGTGTTCAGGCCCAGGAGCCCGAGAAGGCCCACCGCGAGGACAGCACCGACGAAGAGCGCGAACGCCCCGGAGCTGGCCCGGGCCGTCGGGGTCGGGACGACTGCGAGCGGGGCCCGGTGACGAGGCTGCCGCGGCGTTCCCTGACGAGCTGCGGGTGCGCCCGCCGCTGGTGCGGCCCGGCGGCGGCCCGGAGCGTCCGCGGGGCGAGCGGCGGTGCTCATGCAGCCTCCCTGATCCGCTCGGCGGCACGCAGCCGAACCGAGGCAGCGCGCGGGTTGGCGGCGATCTCGTCCGGGGTTGCCGACTCCGCTCCGCGGGTCAGCAGCCGAAGCCGGGGCTGCAGGTCGTCGGGGACCACCGGCAGCTCGACCGGCGCGGTGCTGGTCGCGCCGGCAGTCAGGACGCGCTTGGCGATCCGGTCCTCGAGCGACTGGTACGACATGACGACGAGGCGCCCGCCGACGGCGAGCGCATCCACCGCAGCGGGCAGTGCACGCTCCAGAGCCGCGAGCTCACCGTTCACCTCGATGCGCAAGGCCTGGAAGGTGCGCTTCGCGGGGTTGCCGCCGGTACGTCGGGTGGCCGCCGGGATGGCCGCACGGACCAGCTCGACGAGGCGCGCGCTGCTCGTGAACGGCTCACG
>JANYIP010000355.1 GCA_025361995.1 Streptomycetales bacterium
CGCTGCCCGACTTCGTGGGGCTGTGGACCCGGATGCTCCAGGGGTGAGCGCCGAGCGCCGGCGGCGCGAGCTCGACGAGGACGACGTCCGGGTGCGGCCGGGCCGGGGCAAGTCGCGGCCTCGGACCAAGGACCGGCCCGGGCACGTAGGTGCAGCGGTGGGCTGGGTCGTCACCGTGGACCGCGGCCGGTACGGCTGCCTGGTCGAGGGGGTGGCCGGCCGGTCCCACGTGGTCGCGATGAAGGCGCGCGAGCTGGGCCGCAAGGGCGTCGTCGTCGGCGACCGGGTGGCCCTGGTCGGTGACCTGTCTGCCGAGGTGGACGCCCTGGCCCGGATCGTGCGGGTCGAGCCGCGGGCGACCGTTCTGCGCCGGACCGCCGACGACGACGACCCGGTCGAGCGCGTCGTCGTCGCCAACGCCGATCAGCTTGCCGTCGTCACCGCGCTGGCGGACCCCGAACCGCGCACGCGGCTGATCGACCGCTGCCTGGTCGCCGCGTACGACTCCGGGCTGAAGCCGTTGCTGCTGCTCACGAAAGCCGACCTCAAGTCGCCCGACGAGCTCCTCGAGACGTACCGCGCACTCGACGTCGAGCACGTCATCACCGCGCGCGACCGCAACCTGGACGAGCTGCGCGACCGGCTCGCGGGGCACCGCACGGTGTTCGTCGGGCACTCCGGCGTGGGCAAGTCGACCCTGGTCAACCTGCTCGTCCCGGGCGCGGACCGGGCGACCGGAGCGGTCAACACCGTCACCGGTCGGGGCCGGCACACGTCGACGTCGACGATCGTGCTCGAGCTCCCCGACCGGCCAGGGCTCCCGGCCGACGGAGGCTGGGTGATAGACACCCCTGGTATCCGGTCCTTCGGGCTCGCCCACGTCGACCCCGCGCGCGTCATCGGTGCGTTCAGCGACCTGGCTGCCGGGACCGAGGACTGCCCGCGCTCGTGCACCCACGACGAGCCCGAGTGCGGCCTGGACGCCTGGGTGGCGGCGGGCCACGCCGACCCGGCCCGGCTGGAGTCGCTGCGGCGCCTGCTACGGACCCGCGAGACCCCCGACCTCGACCAGTAGTCTTCGCGGCTGTGACTGCTCTTGATGCGCCTGCTCCCGACGCCCCGGCTCCAGGTCCGACTGGCTCCGCGTACGCCGCGGATCTCGCCCTGGCCCTCGCCATGGCCGACGCCGCGGACGTCCTGACCCTGGACCGCTTCCAGGCCCTGGACCTCGTCGTCGAGACCAAGCCCGACCTGACCCCGGTCAGCGACGCCGACCGGGCAGCCGAGCAGTTGCTCCGCGGCTTCCTGGCGGCTCAGCGGCCGCAGGACCAGGTGGTCGGCGAGGAGTTCGGAGCCGACGCGGCTGCACCGTCAGCAGCGTCGGCCTCGTCCGGATCCAGCCGCCGCTGGATCCTCGACCCGATCGACGGCACCAAGAACTACGTACGCGGGGTCCCCGTCTGGGCGAGCTTGATCGCACTGGTAGTCGGCGGTGGGGCCGTCAGCGAGGTCGTCGTGGGCGTGGTGTCCGCCCCCGCGCTGGGTCGGCGTTGGTGGGCCGCCCAGGGCAGCGGAGCATGGGCCGGTGGCTCCCTGGTCGGCGAGCCGCGCCGGATGGCGGTGTCGGAGGTCGCGTCGCTGACCGACGCGTCGCTGTCGTACTCCGACGCCGTGGGCTGGCCTGACGGCGGCGCCGGCTTCGCCGATCTCGCGGGCCGTTGCTGGCGGACCCGGGCGTATGGCGACTTCTGGTCGCACCTGCTGGTCGCCGAGGGCGCTGTGGACGTGGCCGTCGAGCCCGAGCTGTCCGTCTGGGACGTTGCCGCTCTCGTCCCGGTCGTCACCGAGGCCGGCGGCCGCATCACCAACCGGTCTGGCGGGTCAGTCCTGGACGGCGGCGGCGCCGTCACCACCAACGGGCGCCTGCACGACGCCGTGCTCGCCCTCCTGCCCGGCTGATCGCCGCGGCAGCAACCGCAGCAGCACCGGCGCGGCAGTGACCGCGGCCAGGTCGAACCACCCGTACCCACCGGCCGCGCCCGACGGCGGGTTGCCCATCGAGACGATCCCGGTCGGGTCGTGGGCCTGCCAGGCCCAGCTCCCCAACCCGGTCCCTATCAGCTCGAGGTACGTCACCACGACGAACGCCCCGACGTACAGCAGCCGGGACGCACCGAACCGCAGGAAGCCCAGCAGGCAGACGAACCAGAATGCGCCCAGCACGTCGGGGCGAGGCGCCCACGGCGAGAGCCCCCACAGCGCATAGGCAGCACCCGCCGCCACGGTCACCGCGATGGCCAGCCGGGCGTGGCGCCGCGCAACGGCGCTGCGCCCGATCGACAGGGCCGCCAGATACACCAGCCCGTGGCCCGGCGGCACGAACGCCGGGACGTTGTGCAGCCGGTAGACGTACACGTGGAGCAGGGGCGAGAAGGTGTACTCGACAAGTGTCGCGAAGACGACGACCACCGCAGTCTGCGCCCGTACCAGCGGGAGCTCCCGGCGCAACAGGGCGAGCAGGAGAACCCAGGTCCCGAGGCCGAGCAGCTCCTGCCAACCCAGAGTGGCACCGGTGCCGCCGGTGGCAGCACGGTCGAGCAGCAGCACCCCCGGGATCCAGACCAGGACGGCCGCCGCGACACCCAGGTCATGGCGCCAGGCGGCATGGGCCACCCCGCGCAGCACGGCCCCGGCCGAGGTCCTCGTCACGCCTCCAGTCTGGCTGACCGTGGACACGGCGGCCCAACGCGCCGATCATGTGCGGTGGCGCGTTGCGTCACGGGTGGCGAACCGACCACGGAGGAACGATGACCGTTCGAGATGCCATGAGCAGCGAGGTCCTCACCGTGGGCCCCGACCACACGCTGCGGGAGGCCAGCAAGCGGATGCGGGCCCGGCACGTCGGTGCCGCCGTCGTCGTCGACCCGGACGGGCAGGGTGCGGGGATCCTGACCGAGCGTGACGTGCTCACGGCGATCGCCGAGGGCGCCGATCCGGACGTCGAGACAGTGGCGTCTCACCTGACCTCGGAGATCGTGTACGCAGCCCCCACCTGGACCTTGACCCAGGCCGCCGAGGCCATGCTCCGTGGCGGCTTCAGGCACCTGGTCGTTCTCGAGGATGGCGAGGTCAGCGGCGTGCTGTCGGTCCGCGACATCGTCCGCGCCTGGGCCGCCGACCGCAGCAGCTGACGGCCTGCTACGAGCTCAGACGGGTCTCAGACAGGTCTGAGGTCAGCTGCCGGCTCGTCGTCGGCCGGTTCGGGATCCGGTGCCGCGCGCTCGTCCGATGCGGCGCGGGCCCGTCTGCCGTAGTGGCCGAGCACCGTGCTGACCACCGCCGCGACCGGGACAGCGACCACCGCACCCACCAGCCCGGCGAGCACGCTGCCCGCCGTGACCGCGAGGACGACGCCCAGCGGGTGCAGCGAAACCAGCCGGCCCATCACCAGCGGCTGGAGAAGGTGGCCCTCCACCTGCTGGACGACGATGATCGCGATCAGGACCGCGATGGCCGCCACCACGCCCTTGGCCGCGAGCGCGACGACGACGGCCACGAAGCCGCTGACCAGCGCGCCCACGATCGGTACGAACGCCCCGAAGAACACGAGCACCCCTAGCGGTACGGCCAGCGGGACGCCGATGACAGCCACCGACAGGCCGACCAGGACCGCGTCGGTGAACGCGATGAAGACGGTGCCCCTGACGTACGCGGTCAGGACCGCCCAGGACTTCAGCCCGACCGCGGCGACATCTCCCTGGCTGCGCCGCGGGAAAAGCGAGAGGCACCAGGCCCAGATGTTGGCGCCGTCCAGCAGGAAGAACACCGTGGTGAAGAAGGCGATGGCCGCGCCGGAGAGCACCTCGAGCGCGATCGTCGCGCCGGACAGGGCACCGGACAGCAGCCCGTTGCGGTTGTCCTGCAACGCTTCCCAGGCTCGCTGCAAGTACTCCTGAAGCTTGAGGTCGTCGATGTTGAAGTTGTCACGTACGAAGACCCGGATCTGGGTGAGCCCGGCTCCGAAGGTGTGCCCGAGGTCCTTGAACGAGCCGCTGATCTCGATCGTGAGCAGGGCGAGCACACCCGCGAGCCCGGCGATGGCGACGACGAGGACGACGGCGGTCGCGATGCCGCGCGCCCCGCGCGTCCCGCGCAGCCTGGCTTGGACCAGGTGGACGACCGGGGCGAGCAGCGCGGACACGAGCAGCCCGACGAACACCGACAAGAACACCAGCTTCAGCCGGTTGACGAGGAGCAGGACGGCCAGGACGGCCGCCGCGATGACCAGCAGCCGCCACGACCACTCGGCGGCCACCCGGACAGGGCGCGGGACGTCGGTGTGGGACGGGCCGTGCGCGTGCTCCTCCGTCGGCATGGGTCGAGCCTGTCGGCTCATCGCGCCGGGGGCAACAACGGGGGCGACGACGGGGGCGACGACGGGGGCAACAACGGGGGCGACAACGGGGGCGATAGCGGCGCTCGCAGCCGCAGGCCCAGGCCCCCACGCGGGCGGATGGTGACCAGCGGGTCGGGGCGGACCACCTGTCCAGGGAGCCGCTCCAGCCCGAACCGCCCGGCTATCGCGGCGAGCATCAGCGCGCCTTCCACCAGCGCGAAGTCCCGGCCCAGGCACATCCGCGGGCCTGCGCCGAACGGCAGGTAGCCGGCCCGCGGCCCGGCTGGGGAGCTGGCCCCGGTACCGGTGAAGCGCTCCGGGTCGAACGCCTCCGGCACGTCCCAGACGTCGGGGTGCCGGTGTAGGGCGTACGTCGAGAGGATGACCAGCGCGCCCGCTGGCACTGCCGCGCCTGCGAGGGTGTCGTCCGCCAGGACCCGGCGGGTCACCACCCAGGCCGGCGGGTACAGCCGCAACGTCTCGTCCAGGACCGCCCTGGTGTACGGCAGCGACGGGTAGTCCGCGAACGTGGGCGCCCGACCGCCCAGCACCCGCTGCGACTCCTGCGCGAGCCGCTGGCTGACCTCGGGGTCGCCGGCGACCAGCCAGCTGGCCCAGGTCAGCGCGCTCGCGACCGTCTCCTGCCCGGCCACGATCAGCGTGACCACCTGGTCACGGATCTCGCGCCGCCACCGATCGCCACCGCCGTCGGGAGCTGACGCGAGGAGCAGCCCCAGGAGGTCTGCGGCCTCCGCGTCACCGGGATGGCCCGCTCGGGCGGCAACCATCGCATCGACGCGCAGGTCCAGGACGGACACCGCGGCCCGCAAGCGGCGGTTGCCCGGCGTCGGCCAGGCCAGCGGCAGCGGGAGCGGCGACCGAGCCCTGGCGACCACCCGGTCGAGCGCCTGGAGAACCGCACCCACC
>JANYIP010000359.1 GCA_025361995.1 Streptomycetales bacterium
CGCTCCTGACCTGCGGTCAGAGCCAGCAGTCGACGACGGCGAGCAGCTCCCCCAGCCGGTGGATGACTGCGTCCGCCTCGGCCTCGGTGTGCCCGCGCTGGACCTCGGGGATGTCGCTGTGCGGGACCAGGACCGTACGCATGCCGGCTTGTGCGGCGCCGTGGATGTCGTCGAACGGCCGGTCGCCCACGAAGACCACCCGAGCCGGGTCGGTGACCTCGACCGCCTGCATCGAGGCCAGGAACGCCTGCGGGTGCGGCTTCGTCCACGGCAGCTCGCTGCTGAAGGTGAGGCCGTCGAAGAGGTCGAGGATCCCGTCGCGCGCCAGCACCTGCTCGTGGTGTGCGCGGCTCCAGAAAGTGTTCGACAGGATGCCGAGCCGCAGGCCCCGGCCGCGCAGCGCCTCCAGCATCGGCTTGGCCTCCGGGTCGGTCCATGTGTGCGGCTCGAACGCCCGCTGGTAAGCCGCCAGCGCTTCGAAGTGCCGACCGCCGGCCGGCTCGACCCCTGCGGCCAGGAATATCTGGTCGATCGTTGCCGAGCGGTGGTGGTCACGGACCGTTGCCCACGCCGCGTCCTCGGCGGCGTGCAGCCGCTAGGCGAGCTCCTCGACCGCGTCGTGGCCTCCGTCGGTGCTGGCCCTGGCATAGGCCCGCCACACCGCGCGGATGTCGATCGTGTGCCAGGGCGTGAGCGTGCCGCCCCAGTCGAAGATGACGGCCTCGACCGCGGCGCCGTGGGCCACCGGGCTCACCGGGCTCACCGGGCTCACCGGGCGCACGGGCTCACGGCCGGCAGATGGCCAGCAGCCGGTCGGCAGCTGCTTCAACGGGCACGCTCTCGCGCTCGCCCGTCGCCCGGTCCTTGATCTCCACCTCGCCGTCGGCCAGGCCACGGCCGACGATCACGATCGTGGGCACTCCGAGCAGCTCGGAGTCCTTGAACTTGACCCCCGGTGAGACCCCGCGGCGGTCGTCCACCATGACCCGGATCCCGCGGGCCTCGAGCTCGGTCGTCAGCGTCTCGGCAACGGCGAAGACCGCGTCCTCTTTGCCCGTCGCGACAATGTGCACGTCGGCCGGTGCGACCTCACGCGGCCACACCAGACCGAGCTCGTCGCAGGTCTGCTCGGCGATCGCCGCCACCGCGCGGGAGACACCGATGCCGTACGAACCCATCGTCACGACCACCTGCCTGCCATTCTCGTCGAGCACCTTCAGGTCGAGCGCCTCGGCGAACTTGCGGCCCAGTTGGAAGATGTGGCCGATCTCGATCCCACGGGCGATCTCCAGGGCCGATCCGCAGCGTGGGCACAGGTCGCCCTCGCGGATCTCGGCTGCGCCGATCGTCCCGTCCGGGGTGAAGTCCCGTCCGAGCACCAGGTCGTACACGTGGCAGCCGGGCTCGTTCGCCCCGGTGATCCACCGGGTGCCGGGGGCGACGAGCGGGTCGACCAGGAAGCGGACCTTCGAGTCCGAGGTCTCCCCGAGCGAGCCAGGGCCGATGTAGCCCTTGGCCAGCGCGGGGTTCGCGGCGAAGTCGGCCTCGCTGGCAGGCTCGACCTCGGCCGGGTGCAGCTGCGCCTCGAGCCGCTTCATGTCGACCTCGCGGTCCCCTGGCAGTCCGACAGCCAGCAGCTCGATCCGGCCGTCCGGGTGCTTCAGCCGTACCACGACGTTCTTCAGGGTGTCGGCGGCGGTCCACGCGCGGTCGGAGCGGCGCAGGTCTTCGCGCTCGTTGGAGAGGTCGACGAGGGTGTCGATGGTCGGCGTCCCCGGCGTCTTCTCGACGTGGGCGGCCGGCGCGTCACCGAACGGGACCACTGCGGGCGGCTGGATCTCGACCGCCTCGACGTTGGCGGCGTAGTCGCCCGTGGTGCAGCGGACGTAGGTGTCCTCACCGGTCTCGCACGGCGCCAGGAACTCCTCGCTCGCGCTGCCGCCCATGGACCCCGACATCGCCGAGACGATCACGTACTGAAGGCCGAGCCGGTCGAACGTCTTCAGGTACGCCGCACGGTGCCCCTCGTACGACCGCTGCAGCCCGGCGTCGTCGACGTCGAAAGAGTACGAGTCCTTCATCACGAACTCGCGCCCACGCAGGATCCCGGCCCGCGGCCGCGCCTCGTCCCTGTACTTCGTCTGGATCTGGTAGAGCCACAGCGGCAGGTCCTTGTACGAGGAGTAGAGGTCCTTCACCAGCAGGGTAAACATCTCCTCGTGGGTGGGGCCCAGGAGGTAGTCGTTGCCGCGACGGTCCTGCAGCCGGAACAGGCCGGCGCCGTACTCGGTCCAGCGGTTGGTGCGCTCGTACGGCTCCCGCGGCAGCAGCGCCGGGAAGTGCACCTCCTGCGACCCGGCCGCGTCCATCTCCTCGCGGATGACCCGCTCGATGTTGCGGAAGACGATGTACCCCAGCGGCAGCCAGCTGAAGATCCCGGGGGCGACCCGGCGGATGTAGCCGGCGCGCAGGAGCAGCCGGTGGCTCGGAACCTCGGCGTCCGCCGGATCCTCGCGCAGGGTGCGCAGGAACAGCGACGACAGGCGCAGGGCCACGGTGGTTCTCCTCGGTCGGGGTACCTCGAGGATATCGGGGAGCGCAAACGGCTTGCTGGTCAGCGCAGGTCGGCTCAGAACAGGACGGTGGCGAAGGTCCCCACCCGCGAGAAGCCCACCCGGGTGTACGTCTTGACGGCCGCGGTGTTGTAGTCGTTGACGTACAGCGACACCACCGGCGCGATCTCCTCCAGGCAGGTCTGGACCACAGCCGCCATGCCCGCGGCGGCAAGGCCCTGGCCGCGCCGCGAGGGCGTCACCCAGACCCCCTGCACCTGGCAGGCCTGCGCGGTGACCGCACCGATCTCGGCCTTGAAGACCACCTCGCCGTCCTCGATCCGGGCGAACGCCCGCCCGGAGGCGATCAGCTCGGCCACCCGGGACCGGTAGACCCCCCCGTCGCCGACCAGCGGCGTCACGCCCACCTCCTCGGTGAACATCGCGACCGAGGCGGGCAGGACGGCGTCCACCTCGTCCAGCCGCACCCGTCGTACCGCAGGGTCCGCGACCACGAGCGGCTCGCAGCCGGTGGCCATCAACGGCTGGGCGGCACGCACCTCCCGCGGGGGTCCCCAGGCCGGCTCGAGCAGCTCCCACATGGCCAGCACCTCGTCGGCCGAGCCGACCAGCGACGAGCAGCGACGACCTTGCCGGCGGGCACGCTCGGCGAATGCCTTGACCGCCTCCGGCCCTGCCTCCACCGGGACCAGGTTCGCCCCGGCGTAGCACATCGACTCCAGCCGCCCGTCGACGACGTACCCCCAGAGCTCGCCGCCCAGGCGCCACGGGTCGAAACCGGCCGCCCGGACCCGCGCGGTCACGAAGACGTGGGCCACCGGGTCGCGAGCGAGCAGGGCAGCGACCTCGTCCCGGTCACGGGCGTCCAGCACCCGCAGCGCTGCGGTCCTCAGGACCGGGCTCGTGTGCGACGTCTGCGTCATCGTGGAACCAATGGTGCCCTAGCGCTCACCTCACGTCGACGGCCGGACGGCCAGATTCGCTGCCTTCTTCTTTCATCTGCTCGGCCAGCCGCATCGCCTCTTCGATCAAGGTCTCCACGATCAGGGCTTCGGGGACGGTCTTGATCACCTCGCCGCGGACGAAGATCTGGCCCTTGCCGTTGCCTGAGGCCACGCCGAGATCGGCCTCACGGGCCTCTCCCGGACCGTTGACGACGCAGCCCATGACCGCCACCCGCAGGGGGACGTCCAGTCCTTCGAGGCCGGCGGTCACCTGCTCGGCGAGGGTGTACACGTCGACCTGGGCCCGCCCGCACGAGGGGCAGGAGACGATCTCGAGGCCGCGCTTGCGCAGGTTGAGTGACTCCAGGATCTGCAGCCCCACCTTGACCTCCTCGACCGGCGGCGCCGAGAGCGAGACCCGGATGGTGTCGCCGATCCCCTCGGCCAGCAGGGCGCCGAAGGCCACCGCCGACTTGATATCAAGCCATGGCTCTGGGGCGGCCTAGCCGTACTCGCACTCAGTCTCGCTTTCTGGACACCTTTGGTCTGGGGTATCACTCGTTACATCCGCA
>JANYIP010000364.1 GCA_025361995.1 Streptomycetales bacterium
GATCGCCGGCACGTACGCCAGGTCACCGTCGATCGCCCGCGCGTAGGGGTCGAGCAGGAGCTTCGCGGGGTTGAAGCGTGCCCCGGTCGCCGGGTCCCAGGGCCCGTGCACGCGGTAGCCGTAGTGCTGGCCGGGCTTGACCCCGGGGAGGTACCCGTGCCAGATGTGGAACGTCCGCTCGGTCAGCGGGTAGCGCGTCTCGCGAGCAGCCGGACCCAGCCCGTCGAAAATGCAGAGCTCGACCGAGTCCGCGCCGTCGGCCCACAGCGCGAAGTTCGTACCCTCGTCGTCGGGCGTCGCTCCCAGCGGGCTCGGGGCGCCGGGCCAGGGTGCGGGGGCGTCGTTCACCCCGACATCCTGCCCGACGCCGGTGGGCCTAGGCTCGGCGAGGCCAGCAACTGGCGCACGCCTCGGTGAAGGGAGTACGACATGGGCGAGCTCGTCCGGCTCGAGGTCGACGCCGGGATCGGCACGATCCTGCTCGACCGGCCACCGATGAATGCGCTGTCCCGGCAGGTCCAGGAGGAGATCCGCGCGGCGGCCCACGAGGCCGGTGCCCGCGCGGACGTACGGGCGGTGGTCGTCTACGGCGGCGCCAAGGTCTTCGCGGCCGGCGCCGACGTCAAGGAGATGGCCGGCTGGTCGTACGCCGACGTCGTGGCTGCCGGAGCCGAGCTGCAGTCGTCGTTCACGGCGGTGGCCCGGATCCCCAAGCCCACCGTTGCGGCCATCACCGGCTATGCGCTCGGTGGCGGCCTCGAGCTCGCGCTCTGCTGCGACTTCCGGGTGGCCGGTGACAACGCGAAGCTCGGCCAGCCCGAGATCGCCCTGGGCGTCATCCCGGGGGCCGGCGGGACCCAGCGGCTGCCCCGGCTCGTCGGACCGGCCCGAGCCAAGGACATCGTCTTCACCGGTCGATTCGTGGGCGCCGAGGAGGCACTGGCGATCGGGCTGGTCGACCGGGTCGTGGCGCCGGACGACGTCTACGCGCAGGCTCGCGCGCTGGTGGAGCGCTACGTGACCGGGCCCGCGCTGGCGCTGCGCGCGGCGAAGGAGGCGATCGACCGGGGCCTCGACGTCGACCTCGCGACCGGCCTGGAGATCGAGCGCATCCAGTTCGCGGGACTCTTCGCGACTGAGGACCAGTCGGTCGGGATGACGTCATTCGTCGAAAACGGCCCAGGCAAGGCGGAGTTCCGTGGTCGTTGACGGCGTTGATCTTTTCGGTGCTGGCCTGTTCGGCGAGCCGTCCGTCGACCAGATCGAGGCGGCCTGGGCGGATCCCAAGCTGGCCAACGTCTCTACCACGACTGGGAGGCGTCGACCTATGACGCCAAGTGGTCCATCTCTTACGACGAGCGCTGCATCACGTACGCCCGCGACCGCTTCGTGCACGCTGTAGGTGCCCAGGTTCTTGGCGCGCCGGGATGGCCGTACGCGAAGGCGCTCGAGCTCGGCTGCGGCACCGGCTTCTTCCTGCTGAACCTCAAGCAGGCCGGCGTGCTCGACGAGGGGCACGTCACCGACATCTCGCCGGGCATGGTCGAGGTCGCGGTCGCCAACGCAGCGCAGCTCGGCTTCACCGTCGAGGGCCGGGTGGCTGACGCGGAGTCCCTCCCGTACGACGACGAGACATTCGACCTCGTCGTCGGCCACGCCGTGCTGCACCACATCCCGGACGTCGAGCTCGCCCTGCGCGAGGTCCTGCGAGTCCTGAAGCCCGGTGGCAG
Source organism: Streptomycetales bacterium (assembly GCA_025361995.1). Lineage (GTDB taxonomy): Bacteria > Actinomycetota > Actinomycetes > Prado026 > Prado026 > JANYIP01. The sequence continues at coordinate 1,731 of JANYIP010000364.1, forward strand.
GTTCGTCTTCGCCGGCGAACCCACCCAGCACGGCGACTTCGTGGCGCGGCGACTGTCCCGGCTCACCTGGGAAGTCGCCACCCGGGTGTCCCAGCTGCCGGGCCTGCGTGACCGGTGGGCGCGTTCGCGCGCGGAGCTCGCCGCCTCATCGCGGGCGGCGGCGCTGGAGTCCGTGGTGGACCTGCACACCTTCGACCCCGACGACCTCGCCCGGCGGGCCGTACGGGCGGGTGCCGTCGACGTCCGCACGGTCACCGAAGAGCTCACCGCCTCGTGGTTCGGCTGGCCGTTACGGACTTTTGAAGCTGCCGTCAATCCCGACCGGTTGGGCTGGGCGTGGGCGCGGTTCGCCTACAAGGGCTGGCAGCGGCTCTCGGCCCTCGACGAGCACGTGCTCTCCCGGGTCGTCCCCGCGGGGCTCTTCTACAACGTCTGCGTCACCGGCACCAAGTGAGCAGGGATCCCCGGCAGGCTCGCTTCCTGACCTGGGCGAGCCTGCGCTGGGTGGTTCGGCACCGCGCCTGGACCCCGTGGTACCTCGTGCGCTACTGGCGGTTCTTCGTGTGGCGCGCACGCAACCGGCACGTGGTCACCGAGGGCTTCGTCTTCATGGGCAAGAACGTCGAGCTCTATGCCCGCAGGGGCTACGGCCGCCTCATCATCGGCCGTTGGGTCCACCTCGGCAACGGCAACTCGCTGCGCTGCCACGAAGGCAACCTGCGGATCGGCGACAAGTGCGTCTTCGGCAAGGAGAACACGGTCAACTGCTTCCTCGACATCGAGTTCGGTGCGCGCACCATCGTCGCCGACTGGGTGTACGTCTGCGACTTCGACCACGTGTATGCCGACATCACCGTGCCCGTCAAGGACCAGGGCATCGTCAAAGCTCCGGTACGCGTCGGTCCCGACTGCTGGCTCGGCGTGAAGGTCTCCGTCCTGCGCGGCGTCACCGTCGGGTCCGGCAGCGTCCTCGCGGCGCACGCGCTGGTCAACAAGGACGTGCCCCCGATGTCCGTCGTGGGAGGCGTCCCGGCGCGGGTCCTCAAAGATCGCGTGGCCTCGTACGAGGCCGACGCCGCCCGCCGCGCCGCGCTGGACGACATTGCCCGCAAGACCGCTCGCGCTTCAGAGGCTGCCCGGTCCGCCCGGACTGGCCAGCCGACTCGGGGCTAGGGAGTGCTCGCGGGGCCGTAGTAGTGCGCGTACTGCCAGGCGCCGGCCGCGGCCAGCGCATCGTCGTCGCGGCGACCGATCCGTCCTGGGCGCAGCGGCGCGAGGTCGACGAACGGCTGGGTGCCCGCGATCGTCGCGGCAAGCGCCTCACCGATACCCAGCGACGACGAGAAGCCCGACCCGTTGCACCCCGACGCCACCCAGAGCCCTTCGACGTCCGGGACCGCGCCGGCGGCGAAGCGTCCGTCCGGCGTCATCGTGAACATCCCGCCGCGGTGCTCCGCCACCGTGCTCGAACGACCGCCGCGTCGCTGCGGGTCGAGCGTCGGGACCTCAGCCTGCACTGTCGCGGCGAGCCGTTCGAGCACCGCCGGGTCGAGGTCCAGGTCGTCGGTGTCGAAGGACCCACTGATCGCGCTCGGCGACAGGGTCATGGGATCTGCCTCGAAGCCGCCGAGCATCAGTCCACCGCGTGCCGGCCGTACGTACACCGCGCTGTCGACGACCCGCACGATCGGGTCCGTGGGGTCGACCTCGGTGGTGGGCTGGGTGATGAGCAGCTGGTGCCGCACCGGCGCGACGCCCACCCAGGCCCCGGCCAGCGCCGCGACCTGGCGGGTCCACGCCCCGGCGGCGTCGACCACGGCAGTCGTCTCGATCCGCTCGTCGCTCCCCGTTGTACGGACAGCGCGGACCGCCCCCGCGACGAGCTCGATGCCGGTGACCTCAGTGTCTTCGCGGATCTCCACGCCGTGCAGCCGGCTGGCCGCGACGTACGCAGCGACCAGCGCCATCGGCTCCTCGACGTAGATGTCCTCCGGGCACTGCCACGCTGTTTCGCGGCCAGTCGGGTGGAAGAGGGTCGAAGCGCCGGCGAGCCCTCGTTCGTCGAGGTCGACGATCGGAACTCCCCAGGTGCGCGACCTCGAGACCTCGTCAGCGAGGAACGCCGTATGGGCCGGCGTCCGCGCGATCGCCAGCGAGCCCGATCGCGTGACGGACAGCGGCGTGCCCGCCCACTCCTCGTACGTCTGCGCCCGCTCGATGCTGCGACGAGCGAGCCGGGTACGCAGCTCGTCTGCCTGGATCGACTTGAACAGCCCGGCGGCCCTCCCGGACGCTTGCGAACCCGCCTTGTCCCGCTCGATCACAACCACGACACGTCCGAGCAGTGCCAGGTGCAACGCCGTGCTCAGCCCGAGCGCGCCGGCGCCCACCACGACCACGTCAGCCTTCACAGGGGCCTCCGTCCAGTTGAACAATCGATCAGCCTAGCCGTCTCCGGGTCGAAGTCCCCGTGGTTGATCTACCGTGGTCGGGAAGAGCGCAGCCACCCGGTCCGCGGATATCGACCACCACGAGGTATGGACGAGATGACGTCGGCCGACCAGCCCGCCAGAGAAGGGCTGACCCAGCGCCGGAACCGCGACAGCGGACGAACTGTCGTCCTCATCCTGGTAGCTGCGTGGACTCTGGCCACCGCCTTGCTGGGCGTCGTCGTTCTCGTGCATGCAGGGGACGAGGAACGCGAGGTGCTGCAGGCCATTGCGTCGGGCGCCACCGGCTCGGCTATCTCGACGATCCAGGTCGGCCAGCAGCTGACGCTGCTCGTGCTGATCTATGTCGGAATCATGGTGCTGTGGGCTGCTGTCTTCGCTGGCCGTCGCACACCGCGTCGCAACAGTGCTGCGACATCCGTGGTGATGGTCGTGGCGTTCGTCTGTCTCTACTTGAACGACACGCCCGTCAATCACCAGTGGTGGCAGCCCGGACCAACCGACCACCAGTCCGGCCCGTTCGCTGGGCTGCATTTCTTCACCTGGGACCGGCAAGCGTCGGCCGGGTTGATCCTCCTGGCAGCGGCCTCCGGTGTCGTGCTCTTCGTGCTCGCAAGACGGCGCGGACCGCGACTGTTTCCACGTGTGGGCCCGGGCTGGTACCCGCTTGACGGCTCACTCCTCTACTGGGACGGCACAGCCTGGACGTCGAACGTGGCGACTTCGCTCGCAGATGGACAGCGAGGGACGTGACTGCGCTGCCGGGCGCGAAACGGGGTGCATCCTGTCAGTCGGTTCCAGGCCGGATGTTCGTCACGTCGATGACCATCTGGGCCACCGGCTCGGCCCCGTACTTAGTCCACGATTCGCCTGGCTGCGGGGCCGCGAGCGGGCCTGCCTCTTCGAACATGATGGTGACGGTGAGCCGCTGATTGGGTTGGTCCGGCATCCACACTCCGAGGACGCAGCCAGGACCGGTAGGTCCCGGCGCTGTGTCGCCCTCTGAAGTTGGGGAGAGGTTGACGCACCCGACGGGCTCCGGGTCGGCTGGCGCAAGCCGTCCTCCAGCGGCCCACGCCTGGAGATCTTGAACGACGGCGTGGAGCGTGAGGCCATTCGTTAGTTGATACACGCGCCCTGCAGTAATGCATCCGCTTTCAGGGCCGCAGCGGGGCCAGTCGGCCGTGAACTGCGACTGGAGCGTTGCCCCAGCGACCGGGCTCCCGAGTCTCGTCAGGGTCGCCCGGGCCGGACCGGCGCTCACAGGGTCAGGCTGCCTGATCCAGATCACGAGCAGGCCAGACATGACGACAAGGAACGGTAGAAGGACAACAGCGATCGTCGGGCCAGAGTCGCGCAGGCGCTCTAGCCGACTGAGCCTGACCCATTCGATCTGGTCCTGGTACGGCGGGGGAAGCGTCGACGTGATCACCTCGACACGATCGCAGAGGACCGAGGGCCAGTCCATCGAGTGTTCAGCCTGGGCTGCCCGCACCCTGCCGGATGCGCGCCGGGCTGAATCGCACCGCGCGGTTCGGCGCGGTGTTGATCACGGCGTCGCGCTGAAGCCTTCAGCTCCCGCAACCGAGCCGTGGACGAAGATGCCAGTGCAGCCGGACAGCGTTCCCGGCACAGAACCGGAAAGCGTGCCGGACAGGTGGAGGCGTGTGAAGGTGTCCGAGTTGGGCGGTGCGATCTCCAGGATCGGGTAGTCGGGACAGGTCGTTTCGTCCCCGAAGGGGTTGTCTCAGCCTTCCAATGGTGGAACCGCGCAGGGAGCATGTGGTCGCACCTACGTTGTGGAATCGGACGGCCGCTGCCCAGGTGCCTGCGAACGCCCCGACGTATGCCAGGGAGACCGTGAGCTGGCCGGCGGTGCAGGCCTTCGCGGCGCCCGCGGCGATCGACGCACTCGGCTTGACGCTCGGGCTGGGCGACGCGGACAGACTTGATGGCCTGGTGGGGGAGCTGAGACGTGGAGTCGAGGACTGGAGGGTCGGCAGCGTCGAGGACGAGGCAGCGTGCGCAACCACCCCATCACTGGAACAACTACACAGCGCGACCAGGGCGACCCCCGCGGCCCCAGCACGCCGCCAGGTACGAGCAACCCGCCTTTGCTCATCTATCCCGATCATCGTCACCTCGACCCGTTGGCAGGCGAACCGCACAGTGGACGAGAAGCATCCGGCAGTCACAGGCCGTTCTCTAACCCCAAGACGCTCTTGTGCCCTGGCCGGTTCCGTTGGCGGCGGCGCCGTCCATGGCGCCGACTCGAGACCTTCCAGCGAACCGGCCTCGCCCTCAAGCGTGACGGCTGACCTGTAGCACATGGTGGTCACGCGCTGACCCCACGCTTCAGGGCGCGTCTGTGGGACTGTGGCTTTCATGAGTGACGGGGGGAGGGGTTGGCGCAAGCGCGATCCGCCGCCGTCCTGTGATGAGGAGTGCCCGGCGGGCTCGGGTCGCGATTGGCTCGGTCGTTCTCGGCGTCGCGGTGTTCCTCGCGGCGGTGTCGCTCCTTCACCCCGTCACGCTGACCCATCAGCGAGACCCCCTCGGTGGTCTCGGCCCGGCGTGGCGCTGCCCGTCCCCATGGACGTTGCTCAGCGGCGGAGACCGCCTTCTCGTTTACGTGGATGGGAACGACATCCCCGACGGCCAGGTAACCGAGATGACCGGTAGCCCCGACTACACGCCATGCACGAGCAACGCCCACGCACGCGGTTGGGAGGCTGGTCTAGTTCTTGTCGGGGGCATCTCTGTTGCGATCGCGAGCGCGGCGGTGGGCCGTCGGCAACGCGCCAAGCTCGGAGCGGACCAGGCACGCGTATTGTTCTGACGCACCGATCAGGCAGCGTTCGAGACGCCTTTCCTCGGCCCGCCCATCAGGTGTGGATCATCCCAACAAGTCAGATCAGAACTGCACCACGCGGCACTTCGGGGCGCTTGGGACCACGTGGCTAGGGCTTGCGCCACATGGAGATGTGGCCCTCGCTCTCGGAGGTGAAGGGACGTTCCTGCCAGTCCGCGTAGCGGGCCTCGAGTTCGAGACCGGCGAGCTGGGCCATCAGGTCGCACTCGGCGGGCCAGATGTAGCGGAAGTGCCCCGCACCGTAAGCGACGCTGCCGTCCTCCTGGCGCGAGTAGTGGTGCGAGGTGCACTCCTGGCTGACGAGGTCATAGGTGTCGAACCCGAGGTGTCCGTCGCTCACGTCGAACGGTGCCGCGAGCTGCCCCGGAGGTAAGCGCCGAAGGGGTGGCACCCACAGCTCGATGACGAAGCGGCCGCCCGGCGACAGGTGGCGGGCGGCGTTGGCGAAGCACTGCACCTGTTCGGCCTGGGTACGAAGGTTGGAGATGCTGTTCCACACGAGATACACGAGTGAGAACTCCCCAGGGACGACGGTGGTGGCCATGTCTCCGACGACGACGGGCAGGGAGGACGCGTCGACCTTGCGGCGCAGCTGAGCCACCATCGGCTCCGAGAACTCGAGGCCGGTCACCGGCACTCCTCGCTGGACCAGCGGGATCCCGACCCTGCCCGTTCCGACAGCGAACTCCAGGACCCGGCCTGGACCGGCGAGGCGGGCCAGGAAGTCGACCGTCGGGCCGAGGACCTCCGGGGCGAACTTCTCTGCCGAGGTCTCGTCGTACGTCGCCGCCGTCGCCTCGTCCCACACGTCACTGCTCGTCATGACCGCGACCCTGTCGACAGGGCCGACGTAGTGCAACCCGATTTCGCGGATGCACTGCCAGCGGTCGTCACACCTGGAAGGCGAACCGCGCCGAATGCTGCCGGGGTATCGGGGCTGGCAGCGCGCCGAATGTGGTCACGCCCGATCCGTGGAGCTGTGCCTGCCGGCCAGCTGCGGATGGTGTCGGTGGTGCGGTGGGCTACTCAGCATTGGAGTTGTTGGTGGGGGTCGAGGGTGAAGATGGGGGCTGCGCCGGGGACGGTGGTGATGGTGAATGCGCCGGGTGGGTGTTTGCCGAGTTGGGTGCTGTCGGATCGGTGGGCGTCGGATTGGTGGATGAGTCGGTGGTGGTAGCCGCAGAGGGCTGCGAGGTTGTCGAGGGTGGTTTCG
>JANYIP010000366.1 GCA_025361995.1 Streptomycetales bacterium
GCTCGCTGGACGGCGTCGCCGCCAGGGCCGCGGTCTCGAGCTCGACGATCTCACGCTTGCGCTGCGCGCCCAGCTTGGTGTCCTGGATCTTGTCGTGCAGCTTGAGGATCGCGTCCATCAGCATCTCCGGCCGCGGCGGGCAGCCGGGCAGGTACATGTCCACCGGGACGACGTGGTCGACGCCCTGGACGATCGCGTAGTTGTTGAACATGCCGCCGGAGGAGGCGCAGACCCCCATCGCCAGCACGTACCGCGGCTCGGGCATCTGGTCGTAGATCTGGCGAAGCACCGGTGCCATCTTCTGGCTGACCCGGCCGGCGACGATCATCAGGTCGGCCTGCCGCGGCGAGGCGCGGAAGACCTCCATGCCGAAGCGCGCCAGGTCGTAGCGACCGGCGCCGGTGGCCATCATCTCGATGGCACAGCAGGCGAGGCCGAACGTGGCCGGCCAGAGCGAGTTCTTGCGGGCATAGCCCGCGAGCTTTTCGACGCTGGTCAGCAGAATGCCGCTCGGCAGCTTCTCCTCGAGACCCATCCGTGTGCTCCGCTTCCGGGGACGGTCAGTCCCTGATCAATCCCACTCGAGGCCGCCGCGACGCCAGACGTAGGCGTACGCGACACCCAGGGTCGCGATGAACAGCACCATCTCCACGAGGCCGAAGACCCCGAGCCGGTCGAACGCGATCGCCCACGGGTAGAGGAAGACGATCTCGATGTCGAAGATGATGAAGAGCATCGCGGTCAGGTAGTACTTGACGGGGAAGCGCCCGCCCCCGATCGGCTGCGGAGTGGGCTCGATGCCGCACTCGTAGGCGTCCAGCTTGGCCCGGTTGTACCGCTTGGGCCCCGACAGTGCCCCGGCCGCCACCGAGAACACCGCGAACCCGGCCGCGAGCAGCGCGAGCACGAGGATGGGGACTGTCGCGTTCATGCGCACATCCTAGGACCGCCGTGGATCAGTACCGACCCGGGCCGCACAACGCGGCTCATGCTGCCGGGGTGATCTTGGCCAGCCCGTTGATCAGCCGGTCCATGGTGTCTCCACCGCGGGCGTCGGTCAGGTTCGCGAGGAGCTTCAGGGTGAACCGCATGAGCGTCGGGTGCGGCAGACCGCGCTGGGTGGCCAGCCGCATGACGTTGGGGTTCCCGATCGCGCGGACGAAGAGCCGGCCGAGGGTGTAGTAGCCGCCGTAGGTGTCCTTCAGCGCCTTGGGGTACGCCTCCAGCGCGCGCTCGCGCGCCCCGTCCGGGCCGCGGGCCAGCGCCTGGGCCGCGACCTCGGCGGCCAGCTCGCCTGACTCCATGGCGTACGCGATGCCCTCGCCGTTGAAGGGGTTGACCATGCCGCCGGCGTCGCCGACCAGCATCAGCCCCTTGCTGTAGTGCGGCTGCCGGTTGAAGCCCATCGGCAGCGCGGCGCCACGTACCGGCTGGGTCATGTTCTCGTCGCGGTAGCCCCACTCCTCGGGGGTGTGGTCGAGCCAGCCCTTGAGCAGCGCCTTGTAGTCGACGTGCTGGAAGGCCTTGCTGGTGTTGAGGATGCCGAGGCCCACGTTGGACGTTCCGTCGCCGACGCCGAAGGCCCAGCCGTAGCCGGGCAGCAGGGTGGGCTCCTTGCCGGAGTAGTCCCAGAGCTCGAGCCAGGACTCGAGCCAGTCGTCCTCGTGCCGCGGGCTGGTGTAGTAGGTACGGACGGCGACGCCCATCGGGCGGTCGTCGCGCGGCCGCAGCCCGACCGCGAGGGAGAGCCGGGAGGAGTTGCCGTCCGCGGCGACCACCAGGGGTGCCGTGTAGGTGATCTCGGGGCCGCGCATGCCGTCCTCGTCGGTGGTCCGCGCGGTCACGCCGAGGACCCGGCCGCTGCGGTCGTCGAGGACGGGACCGGTGACCGAGGTGCGCTCGTGCAGGCGGGCTCCGACCTTCTGCGCGGCCCTGGCCAGCGTCTCGTCGAAGTCCATCCGCTTGCGTACGAGGCCGAAGGACGGGTAGTCGGCCAGGTCGGGCCACGGGATCTCGAGCCGGTGGCCGCCGCCGATGATGCGCAGGCCCTGGTTGCGGATCCAGCCCGCCTCCGGCGAGATGTCGATGCCCATCGAGACCAGCGACTTGACCGCGCGCGGAGTGAGCCCGTCGCCGCAGACCTTCTCGCGGGGGAACGCGGTCTTCTCCAGCAGCAGGACGTCGAGCCCGGACTGGGCCAGGTGGAAGGCGGTCGTCGCCCCCGACGGCCCAGCGCCGACGACGATGACGTCGGCGTCTGCCTGGACGGTGCTGGTCACGGAAGTCCCCTTGTGAACGGATTCACGAACAGGCACTCATCTTACTGGGGGGTGGCAGCGAGTGCGCGCTGCGCTCAGATCAAGGTCAACGCCGCAGTCGACGTCAACCCCAACCCCAACCCGCAGCGACGAACTGGCCTCGCGGGGCGGCGATTTCGCAGGGTTGTGTCGTTTGTGGCTGTCAGGACCCGCGCAAGCGACACGAGCCCCCGAAGCTGGCGCGAAAGGGGGTGCCAGGGCAGCCGCAATTCGCGCCAACTCCGGCGCCGTCCCCACGCTGGAAGCCGTTCATCGCTGCGGGGTTGACGTTCGGGGTTGACGGTCGGGGTTGACGGTCGGGGTTGACGGTCGGGGTTGACGGTCGGGGTTGACGTTCGAGGTTGACGTTCGCCGAGCTCAACCCACGCGGGTCCCCCGGTGCAGCGCGACGATGCCGCCGGTGAGGTCGCGCCAGGCCACCTTGCCCCAGCCCGCCTCCTCGATCATCGCGGCGAGGGCGCGCTGGTCGGGCCAGGCGCGGATGGACTCGGCGAGGTACACGTACGCGTCCGGGTTGGAGCTCACCTTGGTCGCCACCGAGGGGAGGGCCCGCATGAGGTACTCCACGTACACGGTCCGGAAGGGGGTCCAGGTCGGGTGGCTGAACTCGCAGACGACCAGGCGCCCGCCGGGCTTGGTGACGCGCTGGAGCTCGACCAGCGCTGCGCCGGTGTCGCTGACGTTGCGCAGGCCGAAGGAGATCGTGACCGCGTCGAACGAGGCGTCCCCGAAGGGCAACCGCAGGGCGTCCCCGGCGATGAAGGGCAGGGCGGGCTGCCGGCGCTTGCCAACCCGGAGCATCCCGGTCGAGAAGTCGCACGGTACGACGGTCGCGCCGGCCTGCGCGAAGCCAGCGCTGCTGGTGCCGGTACCGGCCGCGATGTCGAGGATCCGTCGGCCGGGGCCGGGGTCGACGGCACGCTGGACGGCCCGCCGCCACAGCCGGGTCTGGCCCAGCGAGAGCACGTCGTTGGTGACGTCGTACCGTTCGGCAACGTCGTCGAACATCTGGGCCACGTCACGCGGCTGCTTGTCGAGCTGGGCGCGGATCACGTGGACCAGTCTCGCAGGGGAGGAGAACGAGCACATGCGCTACGGCCTCACGGTGCCTGTGGAGGGCATCCCCCTGCGCGACCAGCGTGAGCTGGTGGCCTCGCTGCCCGACCTCGGCTACACCGACGTCTGGTCGTCCGAGACGGCCGGCGCGGACGGGTTCACCCCGCTGGTGCTGGCCTCGCAGTGGGCGCCGACCCTGCGGCTGGGTACGGCGGTGATCCCGGTGTACACCCGGGGCGCGGCGGTGCTGGCGCAGAGCTTCGCGGCGCTCGCTGCCCTGACTCCCGGCCGCGTCGTCGCCGGGATCGGCGCCTCCAGCCAGGTGATCGTGGAGGGCTGGAACTCGGTGACCTACGACGCGCCGTACGCCCGGGTCCGGGACACGGTGCGGTTCCTGCGAGCCGCGTTCGCGGGCGGGAAGGTCGACCTGGCGTCGCCGACGCTGAACGTGCGGGGCTTTCGGCCGGGGCTGGTCCCCGACCCGGCTCCGACCATCGTGGTTGCCGCGCTGCGCGAGGGGATGCTGCGGCTGGCCGGGCGGGAGGCGGACGGCGCGATCCTCAACTGGCTCGGCGCCGACAACGTGCCGCAGGCAGTGGCTCCCGTGCTGGCTGCGGCCGAGGGCGCTGCGCGGGAGATCGTGGCCCGGATCTTCGTGATCCCGGTCGCCGACCCCGACCTCGTACGGCCGGCGGCCAAGGCGGCGCTGGCTGCGTACCTGACCGTTCCGGCGTACGCGGCCTTCCACGCATGGATCGGCAACGGCGACCGGCTGGCGCGTACCTGGGAGCTGTGGGCGGCCGGTGAGCGCCGGGAGGCGGCGGCGGCGATCCCGGACTCGCTGGTGGACGAGCTGGTGCTGCACGGGCCGGCGGAGCACTGCCGCGAGCAGGTGGCCCGCTACGTCACGGCGGGGGTCACGACGCCGGTGGTGATGCTGCTCCCCCTCGGGTACGACATGGTCGGCGCCGTCCGCGACATGGCCCCGCGCTGACGCAGTGTCAGTCGCGCGGACGAGTGCGCATCGCGTCCAGGATCTTGTGCTGCTGCCGCTGCATCCCAGCGATCCAGCGGTCGCGGTCAGCCACCCGGAAGAGCTCGTACTGCGCGGTCTCCGGGTGGGTGATCACCAGGAAGCGCCCGGCCCGGAGCCCATCCACGATGCTGTCGGCGGCGTCTTCGACCGACATGACCGGCAGCGCTGCGACGCTCTCGCCCTCGAGGGTCCCGACCCCCGAACGCAGCAGGTCGGTGTCTACGCCCATCGGGCAGATGCAGGCGACGTAGAGGCCGCGCTCGCCGTACGTGATGGCCAGCCACTCGGCGAAGGCGACGGCCGCGTGCTTGGTGACCGAGTACGGGGCGTTGCCGAGGTTCGTGAGCAGGCCGGCCGCGCTGGCGGTCGTGACGAAGGCGCCGCCGCCGTGCGCGACCATCCGGGGGACCACGGCGCGGGCGGCGTGGACGTGCGCCATCACGTTGACGTCCCAGGTGTGGCTCCAGACGTCGTCGGACGCCTCGAGCCCGCCACCGCCGGCGACGCCCGCGTTGGCCACGAAGAGGTCGATCCTGCCGAGCACCGACCAGGTGCGCGCCACGAACGCCTCGACCTGCTCGGGGTCCACGACGTCAGCAGTGACCTCGGTGGCGCGCAGCCTCGGGTAGCCGGCCCGCAGCTCGGACGCCACCTGCGCCACGGCCGGCCCGTCGCGGTCGACCAGGACGAGCGCCTCGACGCCTTCGCCGGCCAGCCGTCGCGCAAGCCCGGCCCCGATCCCGTGCCCTGCACCGGTGATGACCACGACCGCACCTGTGAGCTCCATGAACCGAGCCTAGGGTGGCAGGCAGCGGAAGTCGCCGGCCCGCGCTTTTGGGGCTCTGGCTGCCGGGTGCGGGCGACGGGCCTACCCTGGACGGGTTGTGTCCACCGCCCCTGTGGTCGCGCCCACCACCGCGCGCACGCTCCCCGTCGACCTCCCGGTCACGCTCCTCGACCGGCTGCCGCTCGACGGGGCCCTGGCATGGGTACGTGACGGCAGCGGCATGGTGGGCTGGGGCGAGGCGGCGCGGTTCGGGCTCACCGGCCCGGACCAGTTCGCGGCGGCTGAGCTCTGGTGGGCCGAGTACGTCACGGAGCTGGACGTCGACGACGCGGTGGGCGTACCGGGCAGCGGGCCGGTCGCGTTCGCGTCCTTCGCCTTCGACCAGGCCAGCGGCAGCTCGGTCCTGATCGTCCCGCAGGTGCTGCTCGGGCGGCGCGGCGACCAGGCCTGGATCACGGTGATCGGCGACGCCGACCCCGCTCTGCCGCCGGTGTCGGTCCCGCAGGCGCCCGAGGACATCCGCTACTCCGAGGGCTCGACCAGCGCCACCGACTGGCAGGTGGCGGTCCGGCAGGCGGTGGCGCGGATCGCCGGCGGCGACCTCGACAAGGCCGTGCTCGCCCGTGACCTGGTGGCCACCGCAGCGAGCCCGATCGACATCCGCTACCTGCTGGCCAGGCTGGCCGCCAAGTACCCGTCGTGCTGGACCTTCTCGGTGGACGGCCTGGTGGGGGCCACGCCCGAGCTGCTGGTCCGACGTACCGGCGAGCAGGTCAGCTCACGAGTGCTGGCAGGTACGGTCCGGCGGCTCGGCGACGACGTGGCTGACGGCGAGCTCGCCGTCGCGCTGATGGACTCGGACAAGGACCTCGAGGAGCACGAGCTCGCCGTCCACTCGGTGGCTGCAGCGCTGGCGGCGCACTGCGCCGACCTCGAGGTCCCGCCGCACCCCCGGGTCCTGCGACTTGCCAATGTCCAGCACCTGGCGACGGACGTGACCGGGCGGATCGTCGACGGCTCCAGCGTGCTGGCCCTGGCTTCGGACCTGCACCCGACCGCCGCGGTGTGCGGGACCCCGACGCAGGTGGCCCTCGAGCTCATCCGCGAGCTCGAGGGGATGGACCGCGGCCGGTACGCCGGGCCGGTCGGCTGGATCGGCGCGGGCGGCGACGGGGAGTTCGGGATCGCCCTGCGGTGCGCGGAGATCGACGGCCCGCGGGCCAGGCTGTTCGCGGGCTGCGGCATCGTCGCCGGGTCGGACGCGGACGACGAGCTCGCCGAGGCCCAGGCCAAGTTCGTACCCGTTCGCGACGCGCTCGAGTCAACCTGAGGCGTACCCCGCCAGCTGCGCGAGGCCTGCGCGGATCGCCTCGGCCCTCGCGCGGTCGCCGGTGCGGGCGATCCGGATCTCGACGACGTGCAGGCCACCGCGCGGGTCGGTGGCGGCTACGACCAGCTCGGCGACGGTGCTGACCCGGGTGTGCGGGGTCCCGGTGGCTCCGCACAGCGCTGCGAAGTCGACCCCGTGCGGGGTGCCGAAGATGCGCTCGTACGACCCTGCCAGCGCAGGCGAACCCTGTTCCAGCAACGAGAAGATGGCGCCGCCGTCGTTGTTGACCACGACGATCGCCAGGTCGGGGCGCGGCTCGTCGGGACCCAGGACCAGGCCGCCGGAGTCGTGCAGGTACGTCAGGTCGCCGAGCAGCGCGAAGGCCGGCCCACCACCGCCGGACTGCCACGCGAGGGCTGCCCCGATCGCCGTCGAGACGGTGCCGTCGATGCCGGCGGCCCCACGGTTGGCGAGCACTGTCACCCCCTCGCGCGGCTCGGCCATCGCGAGGTCGCGGATGGGCATCGACGAGCCGCAGACCAGCAACGACCCGGCCGGCAGGGCAGCAAGCAGTCCCGCCGCCACCGATGCCCCGGAGAGGGTGCCCGACGCGTCGTCGGCGTCGCGGACCACTGTGGCCGCCGCTGCGTCGGCCGTCCGCCAGGCTGCCAGCCATTGCGCGTCGACCGCCGGGTGATGGCTGCCTTCGGTGGGTACGCCAGCCAGGACCGCCGCCGCCGAGCGCCCCGGGTCGGCCCAGTCGCCGCGCGCTGCGACGACCTCGACGCGAACGTCGGGGCGACGCAGGAGCGCGCCCACCTGCCGGTGCAGGGTGGGGTGACCGACGACCAGCACGCACTCGGGCAGGTGCGCCTCCAGCCAGCGTTGCTCGCCGAGCATGAGGTGGCCCAGGCGCAGCGCGTTCGGGCCGTTCCGGGCCCCCGACGACGGCTCCGCGATGACCGGCCAACCACGCGCCGCCGCGAGCCGGGCCGCCGCCGCGCCCTCCATCGGGTCGCAGTCGCCGACGACGACGACGCAGCGGGCCGGCCAGGCATCGGCGGCGGGGGCAGGCACGTCGATCGGCTGGAGGACAGTCCACGGCGCTCCGTCGGACCGTCCGGCCAGCTCGGCGGGCAGGATTGCGGGCCCGGTGGCCGACGGGACCAGCGGCTCGCGGAAGGCGAGGTTCAGGTGCACCGGCCCCGGCCGGCTCGAGACGGTGCCGAGGGCGGCGGCCACGGCACGGCAGACCAGGGCCCGGACGTACGCGTTCTCCTCTGGTCGTCCGGTGGGGACGCCGACCTCGTGGAACAGGCGGACAGCGTCGCCGTACAGCTCGACCTGGTCGACGGTCTGGCTCGCGCCGGTGGCTCGCAGCTCGGGCGGCCGGTCCGCGGTGAGGACGACGACGGGTACGCCGGACGCGGAGGCCTCGAGGACCGCCGGGTGCAGGTTCGCCGTCGCTGTACCCGACGTGGTTACCACCGCGACCGGTGCGTCCGAAGCCTTCGCCAGCCCGAGGGCGAGGAAGCCGGCGGACCGCTCGTCGATGCGTACGTGCAGGCGCAGCCGCCCCGTGGAGTCCGCGTCGGCGAGGGCGAAGGCCAGCGGCGCCGACCGTGACCCGGGCGCGAGGACCGCCTCGGTCACCCCGCACCGGACCAGCTCGTCGACCAGCACGCGGGCCAGCGCCACGGCCGGCGCCAGGGGCGGCGCCAGGGGCGGCGGCAAAAGGTTGGCGGACGGCCGTTGGACAGAGCCGGAATCGGTCATGGCGCGACCATGCTCTCGTACGCAGCGGCCAGCCGCGATCGCCACCAGGCAACCCGGTCCGCGGGTGCGGCCAGCTCGTCGAGCAGGGCAGGCTCCGGGTCGGGGCGCGCGACCACCAGCTCCCCGTCGCGCGGGAGCAGCCGTACGCTCACGACGTCCGTGCTGAGCAGCCGGCCCGAGCCGAGCCCGCACGCATAGGGCAGCGCCGGGAGCGCAGCGGCCAGCGCGACCCCGGCCGCCAGCCCGACCGAGGTGTCCAGCGCACTCGAGACGACCGCCGGCAGACCGCAGGCCTGCGCCACCCGCAACCCCGCAGCCACCCCGCCGAGCGGCGCGACCTTGAGCACGACGAGGTCGGCAGCCTCGCGCAGGCCGAGCACGTGAGTCGGGTCGGCGGCCTTGCGGACACCTTCGTCGGCGGCCAGCGGTACGTCAACCAGGCGGCGCAGCTCGGCCTGCTCGGCCAGGGTCGCGCAGGGCTGCTCCGCGTACTCCAGGCTGAAGGCGGCCAGCTCGTGCAGAGCCGTGGCGGCTGCAGCGACCGACCAGGCGCCGTTGGCGTCGACCCGGAGCCGGCCGCCCGGCCCAGCCTCGTCCAGCACGGCCCGGACGGCGCTGACCCGAGCGATGTCGTCGTCCAAGGTCTGTCCGGGCTCGGCGACCTTGACCTTCGCGGTCCGGCAACCCCCGGACCGGCGCACCGCCTCGGCAGCCTCGGCCGGACCGACCGCCGGCACGATCGCGTTAACCGGTATCCGGTCGCGCAGCGGCGCGGGCCAGGAGCCCCAGGCCGCCTCGACGGCCGCTGCGAGCCAGCGCGCGGACTCGGCCGGGCCGTACTCGACGAAGGGCCCCCACTCGCCCCACCCGGTCGGCCCGTCGAGCAGCATCACCTCGCGCACGTCGATCCCGCGGAACCGCGTGGTGAGCGGGATCCGGACCACCCGCGACGCCGCGAGCAGCTCGGCCAGACCGGGTGACGCCACCGGCATCAGGGGCGCTTGGGGAACTGGCCGAAGTCGGGCTTGCGGTGCTCCTGGTAGGCGTTGCGGCCCTCCTGGGCTTCCTCGGTCTGGTAGAAGAGCAACGTCGCGTCACCGGCAAGCTGCTGGATCCCGGCCAGCCCGTCGTCCGCGGCGTTGAGGCTGGCTTTGAGCAGCCGCAAGGCCATCGGCGAGTGCTGCAGCATCTGCCGGCACCAGGCGACGGTCTCGGTCTCGAGGTCGACCAGGGGTACGACAGCGTTGACGAGCCCCCAGTCGAGGGCCTGGGCCGCGTCGTACTGCTGGCACAGGAACCAGATCTCGCGGGCGCGCTTCTGCCCGATCTGGCGGGCGAGCAGGCCCGAGCCGTACCCGCCGTCGAACGAGCCGACCCGCGGGCCGGTCTGCTGGAACCGCGCGTTGTCGGCCGCGATCGTGAGGTCGCAGACCACGTGCAACACGTGCCCGCCACCCACCGCGTACCCGGCGACCATGGCGACGACGGGCTTGGGCGTACGCCGGATCTGGATCTGCAGGTCGAGCACGTTGAGCCGGCCGATCCCCTTCTTCGCCACGTCATCGTCGCCGATGTAGCCGTCGTCGCCGCGGATCATCTGGTCGCCGCCCGAGCAGAAGGCGTAGTCCCCGGCCCCGGTCAAGATGATGACGCCGACCGTGTCGTCGTCGCGCGCGAGCTCGAAGGCGTCGCGGAGCTCGAAGAGGGTCTGCGGCCGGAAGGCGTTGCGCTTCTGCGGCCGGTTGATGGTGATCTTGGCGATGCCGTCGGCGGTCGCGTAGGTGATGTCGGTCCAGGTACCGGCGGCAACCCAGTCCGCGGCAGGACGGATCGTCGTGGCCGCGGGGTCGCCGTGGTCGTCAAGGCGAGGGGGATCGGTGAGAGTCACCGGGACAGCCTAAGGTCCGGTGTCCACAGCCCCTCCACCGTCCACAGGCTTGGGCCTCGAACCGGTCTCGCGGTGCGGCGTGACGTACGTTCACTCGCATGCCCACCCGCAAGCCGCGCACCATGGCGGCGATCCCGACCGACCAGCGACCTCGCGAGCGGCTGCTCGCGCTCGGGCACGAGGCGCTGGCTGACGCCGAGCTGGTGGCCGTCATGCTCGGCACCGGCGGGCGTGGGCGAAGCGCCCTCGACCTCGCCCACGACCTGCTCACCGACCACGGTGGTCCGAGCGGGCTGGCGGGCGTCGACCCGGCCGAGATAGCCCGCGAACCGGGGATCGGACCGGCCAAGGCGGCCCGGCTGGCCGCCGCGTTCAGTCTGGCCGCCCGGGTGGGGTCGCCCGGCCCGCGGGTCCAGCTGCGCGACACCGCCGAGATCGCCGAAGTGGTACGGCCGTGGTTGGCCAGCGCGCGGCGCGAACGCGTGGTCGTGATCGTCTGCGACACCGCGCTGCGGGTCCGGCGTGCCTTCGTCATCACCGAGGGGTCCTCCGACCAGTGCCTCGTGCCCGTCCGCGAGATCCTCACGGCCGTCCTCCTGCACGACGGCGCTGCGTTCGCCGTCGCGCACAACCACCCGTCCGGCGACGTGGTGCCGAGCGAGGCCGACCAGCGCGTGACGACCGCCCTGCGGCTGGCCGCCGACGCCGTCGGGCTCGACTTCCTGGGTCACCTCGTGATCGGCGGTGACCGCTGGGCGAGCTGCACCGAGCTGCGCGATGAGCAGGCGAACTGATGTTGACGCCGCTTGTCAAGATCAACTACGGTCGGGTGGCCGCGGGGGCTTGCCGGTACTGGGGAACCTTGAGATCACGGGGGATTCACACATGTGGTGGTGGACGAAGCACGGGATACGCATCCTGAGGCACGCCTGGCGGGTCGTTGACGAGCCCGAGCAGGCTGGCTCTGCGTCGCCCGCGGAACCGGGC
Source organism: Streptomycetales bacterium (assembly GCA_025361995.1). Classification (GTDB taxonomy): domain Bacteria; phylum Actinomycetota; class Actinomycetes; order Prado026; family Prado026; genus JANYIP01. The sequence continues at coordinate 11,179 of JANYIP010000366.1, forward strand.
GCGACCGAGTCGGATCCGGCGCCCGCTCCGTAGGCTGACGGCCATGAGTCCTCGACGGCTGGCAGCGCTGAACGCGGGGCCTGGGACCTCGGCGGCGTGGGCGGTCGGGCTCGCCTCGGCGATCGACGGCTCCGGGCCCGCGCTCCTGCCGCTGCCTGCCGGCCCCTCCCCGATGCGCGAGGCACTGGTGGCGGCTTTGCGTCCTGAGGACCCGGGCGCCGCGCTGGAGTCCGACGACGTCGCCCTCGTTGTGCCGACCTCGGGGTCCACGGGGGAGCCCAAGGGGGCCATGCTCTCGGCTTCAGCGCTGATTGGCTCGGCGGCAGCCACGCACGCACGGCTGGGCGGGGCGGGTCGCTGGGTCCTCGCCCTGCCGCTCACCCACATCGCGGGTCTGATGGTGGTCGTCCGCGCGATCGGCGCCGGCGCGCCCGCGTTCGAGGTCGATCAGAGCGACGGCTTCGACATCGCGCGCTTCGCCGCCACCACCGCCGTCGCCGCACGCGGCGCCGCAGCGGACGGCCTGCCCCTCTACACCTCGCTGGTCCCCACCCAGCTCCTCCGCCTCCTGGACGCAGACCCCTCGGCGGGGGTCGACCTGACGGCGTACGCCGGGATCCTGGTCGGTGCCGCGGCGACTCCGGCCAGCCTGCTCGAGCGGGCGGCTCGGGCGGGGGCGCGGGTCGTCACCACGTACGGGATGAGCGAGACCTGCGGCGGCTGCGTGTACGACGGGCAGGCGCTCGACGGAGTCGTCGTGCAGCTCGACCGGGCCGACCGGATCGTGCTCGGCGGGCCGACGCTCTTCTCCGGGTACCGCCTGCGTCCCGACCTGACCGCCGCCGCCCTCGACACGCACGGAAGGCTGGTGACGGCCGACCGGGGTGCGCTCGACCGCGACGGCCGGCTGTGGGTGCTCGGCCGCGCGGACGACGTCATCATCAGCGGCGGCGAGAACGTGGCACCGGCTGCGGTCGAGGGGGCCCTCGCCGCCGTCCCCGGGATCGGCGCGGCCGTCGTCGTCGGGGTGCCCGACCCGCAGTGGGGCGAGCAGGTCGTGGCTGTGGTCGTGCCTCGCGACGGTGCGACCGTCCTGCTGGCCGACGTACGAGCAGCGCTGGCCGCGCAGCTCCCACCGGCGGCCGTCCCCCGCGACCTCGTCGTCGTCGAGGCGATACCCGTGCTCGGCAGCGGCAAGCCCGACCGGTCCGCCGCCCGCGATCTTGCGGTGGCACGGCACTCTGCTAGACAGGGCGCCCACCCTTCCCCGACCCCCGCGTCCGCCGCCCCAGCTGGCACCGCCGCCGCGACCACCGCGACCACCGCCGAGGAGTCCTGAGCTGATGGCCACCGCAGCCCAGTGGGTCGAGGGCGCCCGGCCTCGTACCCTGCCGGCCGCCCTCGCTCCCGTCATCGTCGGCACCGGGGCTGCCGCCGCCGCGCACAGCTGGGTCGCCTGGAAAGCGTTGCTGGCCCTGGTGGTGTCGATCGCCTTGCAGGTCGGGGTCAACTACGCCAACGACTACAGCGACGGGATCCGGGGCACCGACAGCGTGCGGGTCGGCCCGTTCCGGCTGGTTGGCTCCGGGGCTGCTGCGCCGGGTGCGGTGAAGCGCGCGGCGTTCGCGGCCTTCGGTCTCGGGGCCGCCGTGGGGCTCGTCCTAGCCGCCACCACCTCGTGGTGGCTGCTCCTCGTGGGTGCCGCAGCGATCGCGGCCGCCTGGTTCTACACCGGGGGCGACCACCCGTACGGGTACGTCGGGCTCGGGGAGCTCTTCGTCTTCATCTTCTTCGGCGTCGTGGCTGTCTGCGGGACCACCTTCGTGCAGGTCCACCGCGTCACGGCCGTCGCGTGGCTCGTTGCCGTACCGGTGGGCCTGATCGCCTGCGCGATCCTGGTGGCCAACAACCTGCGCGACATCCCCACCGACACCACTTCCGGGAAGCGGACGCTGGCGGTGCGGCTCGGCGATCCGCATACCCGAGGCCTGTACGCCGCTCTGCTCCTGCTCCCCTTCGTCGTACCCGTCGTGCTCGCCCTGACCGGCCACCGCTGGTCGCTGCTGGGTCTGCTCGCACTCCCGCTGGCCGCGCCGCCGCTGCGCCGGGTACGCGGTGGGGCCTCCGGTCGCGACCTGATCCCCGTCCTGCGCGACACCGGCCGGCTCCACCTCGGCTACGCCCTGGCCCTAGCCGTCGGCCTCGCCCTCCACTGACCGCCGCCTTCGTTGATCATGGACTCGTCGCCGACGTTCCTTGATCAACTTGGGCAGGTGCTCCATGATCAACGATGAGCGTGGGCTAGGTGCCGGGTTCTTCGACGGCTCGGCGGGCGTCGTCGGCCTCGTCCTCGGCGGTGGTGCGCGCCTCCAGCCGTCGTCGCAGGCCACCCAGGCCAGCCAGCGCGCCCCACCCCGCCGGCGGCGACCAGGTCCGTCCCTCCACCCGGCCCACCACGGCAGCCGACACGGCGTCGCGCAGGCGGCTCAGGAGGACGTAGCTCAGCAGCCCCGAGACGACGAGGGCGACCATGAGCAGCAAGATCCCCTGCATGCCCGCGATCGCTAGCAGCGTCGCGACGACGATGAACAGGGCGAGGCGCGCGGAGGTGTAGACGATCACCGGGCTCCAGCGCTTCACGGTCCGATTCTCCCCCACGCCTCCCCCAGGACGCACAGTCGGGTTCGCCGACGTACTCTGAGGTGAAGGCCGCACCACATGGGCCGCGAGGCGGAAGTGGGTGACAACGTGGCGAAAGTGCTGCTTTTCCTCGCTGTGGTGGTCTTCGGACTGTGGGCACTGATCGACGTGTCCCAGACTCCCGAGGACCGGGTACGGGTGCTGAGCAAAGCCACCTGGTCGCTGGCCGTGCTGATCCCGGTGCTCGGGCCGGCGCTGTGGTTCCGGCAGGGACGCACGCCGCTGCCGTCCGGATCAGTCGCCAAGTCGGCGCCTCGCCCGCTGGCGCCCGACGACGACCCGGAGTTCCTGCGCCGCCTGCGCGACCGCAACCGACCCGACGGGCCGCTCTGATCTGAGCAGCTCTGATCTGAGCCGGCGCGCCGCGCTACTTGTTGGGCAGACCGCCGTACGCGTGCAGGCCGGTGAACCAGATGTTGACGCCGAAGTAGTTGAAGATGAAGCAGGACAGGCCGACCAGCGCGACGATCGAGGCCTTGCGCCCCTTCCAGCCGGCGGTGGCCCGGGCGTGCAGGTACCCGGCGAAGACGACCCAGGTCACCAGCGCCCACGTCTCCTTCGGGTCCCAGCTCCAGTAGGTCCCCCAGGCGTTCTCGGCCCAGATCGCGCCGGCGACGATCGCGAAGGTCCACAGCGGGAAGACGAAGGCGAAGAGCCGGTACGCCGACTGGTCGAGTTGCTCGGCGGTGGGCAGCCGCCGGGACATCGAGTTGACGATGCCCTTGCGCTCCCAACGTTCCTGCACGAGGTACAGGGCGGTCACGACGCCGCCGACGGTGAACACCCCGCCAGAGACGATCGCCGCAGCGACGTGGATCACCAGCCAGTACGACTTGAGCGCGGGCAGCAGCGGCCCGGCCGGTACGTACAGCACGGACAGGGCCAGGCCGAGGGTGAGCAGGACCGGGACGACGACGAAGACGCCGAGGTAGCGCAGCGCGGGCCGGCGGCGAGCCACGGAGATGAACACGATGAGGACGACCAGGGCCGAGGTGGTCGAGAACTCGTACATGTTGCCCCAGGGCGCGCGCTTCGCGGCGAAGCCGCGGCAGACGACACCGAGGAAGAGGAGCAGGGTCGCGAGCACAGTGAGCGAGGCAGCGATCCCGCCGAGGCGGTCGGCCCGGCGCTGGCGCTCGTCGCCGCCCTTTGCGGCCCCGTCAGCGACGCCGTCTGCGGCCCCGTCAGCAGCCGGCTCGGCCGGAGCGTCGCCGCCGCCGACCCGGACCGGCTGGCGGGCCTCGACCAGGGCCGCCTCGTTGGTCCGCGCAACCCGGCTGCGGGTGCCGAAGGCCAGCTCGGCGGCGAATGCGAACATCGCGAGGGCGAGCACGCCCATGGCGCCGTAGACGAATCCGTTGCTCAGCTGAGCGAAGGTCTGCGTGCTCACTGCGACTCCTCGGGCAACTCGGGTTCTTGCAGCTCGGGTTCTTGCAGCTCGGGTGCGGCCACCCGCAACTCGTCCATCATGTCGTCGACTTCTCGGCCGAGCCCCCCGGCCTCGGTCTTGGCGAGGCCGCCGACCGCAACGAGCGTACGCCCGTCCCCTGCAGCCGTCGCGCGGACCCAGATCCGCCGGCGGCGGACAAAGAGGGACAGCATCAGACCGGTCAGGGCGGTCATCGCGGCGATGAAGACCGGGTCCTTGCCGGGGTCGTGGGCGACCGAGAAGGAGGCGAACTCCTTGTACCCGTCGAAGCTGATCGAACCCACTCCACCGGGCAAGGTCCAGACGTCGCCGATGCGCATCCCCTTGGCGCCGGTCTGCTTCATCTTGGTGGTGTCCAGCTGGTAGACCGACTGGCTCACGCCGTTGTCCTCGCCGAGGTCGCCGACGAAGAGCGTCAGCAGCAGCCCTGGCGAGTCCGCGGCCGGGTACGTGGAGATGCCGCCGCGTACCGGGTCGACCTGCGCGGTCGGCAGGAAGAGCCCGCGGAACCCGAACTGGGTCGGGCGCGCGTCGGGGGCCTTGATCACGCCCTGGGAGAGGAACTTGCTGTCCCGCGGGAGGAAGACCACCGGTCCGTTGAGCACGACCCGACCCTGGCCGTCCTTCACGGTGACGACCGGGGCGTAGCCGTGCCCGATCAGGAACACCTTGGTGCCGCCGATGGTCAGCGGCTTGTTGACCTCGATGGTCACGTGCCGCTGCGGCGAGGTCGGGGTGTCGCGTACGAGCAGGTCGGCCTCGAAGGTCCGCGGCGCCCCGTCCTGCGGGCCGCCGCGCTCGTACGTGGCCCGGAACTTGGTCATCACGAAGGAGAACGGCGGCAGGTCGTCGGTGTTGGCCGCTCGTCCGGCGGTGAAGGCGTCGAAGCGGGTGAGGGTGTTCGCGAACCCCGCGCCGTCGACGACGATGACGCTGCCCTTGGTCCCGAACAGCGACCCGAGCGCGACCCCGAGGAGCAGCACGATCAGCGCGAGGTGGAAGACCAGGTTGCCGGTCTCGCGGGCATAGCCCTTCTCGGCCGAGACGGTGCCCGCACCGGCGGCGAGCCGCCACCGACGTCCACGCAGGGCCGCGCGCGCCGCGTCGAGCACCACCTGGGGTGCTGCCTCGGTGACGTACGTGCGGTGCTCGGGCAGCCGGGCGAGGTTGCGCGGGGCGGCCGGGGGCTTGGCCCGCATCGCCCGGGCGTGCACCAGGCTGCGCGGGATCACGCAGCCGGCCAGCGAGACGAAGAGCAGCAGGTACACCGAGGCGAACCAGGCCGACCCGAAGACGTCGAACATCCCGAGCCGGTCCAGGAACGGGCCGAGCTTGGGGTGCTGCGACAGGTACGTCAGGACGTCGCCAGAGTTGTTGCCACGCTGCGGGAACACGCTGCCGGGCACCGCACCGACGGCGAGCAGGAAGAGCAGGAAGAGCGCTGTCCGCATCGACGTCAGCTGCCGCCAGGCCCAGCGGGCGAGCTCAGCCCAGCCCAGGCCAGGGAGCCGCGGCGGCTCCGGCTGGGTGGACAGCGTGGTGGCCTCGAGCGGCTCACGGTCCGTGCTCTCGATGTCGGCGGTCGTCATCTAGAGCACCGGTACATAGCCGCTGACCCAGCCGCGCAGGTGGATGACGATCGTGGTCCACTCCCCCGTCATGAGGAGCACCCCGACGACGACGAGCATCAGGCCGCCGGTGGTCATCACGGCGCGGTAGTGCCGCTTCACGAACCCGAGGGTCCCGGCGGTACGCCGCAGCAGCAGGCCGACCGCGACAAACGGGAGCCCGAGGCCCAGGCAGTAGGCCGCGGACAGCACTGCGCCGCGGGTGGCCGAGGCCTCGGTCGTCGCCAGCGACAGGACAGCCGCGAGCGTCGGCCCGATGCACGGCGTCCAGCCGAGCCCGAAGAGCACGCCGAGCAGCGGCGCCCCGACGAGCCCGAGCCGGGTCGGCCAGGTGTGCACGCGCACGTCGCGCTGCAACCCTGGGATGAAGCCCATGAACGAGATTCCGAGCAGCACGGTGACCCCGCCGAGGACGCGGGTGATCGCCGTCGCGTGGGTGAGGAGAAGTGCGCCCAGCCCGCCGAAAGCGAGCCCGAACGATACGAACACGGCGGTGAACCCGAGCACGAACAGCACCGTGCCGAGCAGCACCCGGCCCTTGTGCGCGTCCTCGAGGTCGGCCCCGACCATGCCGGTGACGTACGACAGGTAGCCGGGCACGAGCGGCAGCACGCAGGGCGACAGGAACGAGACGACCCCGGCGGCCAGCGCGATCGGCAGCGCGAGCAGCAGCGAGCCCGACGCCACGGTCTGGCCCACGGTCGCGACGGGTACCCCGACCAGCGCGGAGATCATGACGGCTCCGCGACGAGCGGCGCCAGGATGGCGGCCAGCCTCGGCTCTGTGGTCGGGCCGAGGATGCGGACCGCGATCCGCCCCTTGCGGTCGATCACCAGCGTGCTGGGGGTGGCCTGCGGCGGGACGATCCTGGAGAACTGCAGTACCAGCAAGCCGTCCGGTCCGTCGAACAGGTTCGGGTACGTCGAGGCGATGTTGGCCAGGAAGGCGCGAGCCGAGGCCCCGTCGTCGCGGATGTCGACGCCGACGAACTGCACGCCCTTGGACGCGTAGCTGGTGCTCATGTCCTGCAGGAACGGCCCCTCGAGGCGGCACGGCGGGCACCACGAGCCCCAGAAGTTCAGCACCACGACCTTGCCGCGATAGCTGGACAGCGACAGCTGCGGGCCCGCCAAGGTGGTCCCGGACAGCGCCGGCGCGTCCTTGCGATCGGCCACCTTGTACGTCGTGACCGTGCCGTCGCCGCTGACGTACCCGTCGCCGGAGCCGGACGCCGAGGTGCACCCGGCGAGCATCAGAGCGGCGAGGACCGCCGCTGAAGCACGGGAGCGTCTCACGGGCGCAGACTCACGCGCCGGAGACCTTGTGGGCCCGCGGGAGCAGGGCGCGGGCCGGCTCCGAGTACGACACCGCGACGATCTCCGCCCCGACGTAGGTGAAGGAGGTGACGCTGGCCAGCGTGCACTCGCGCTTGCGCGGATCGTGCCACAGGTGGCGGCCCTCGACGAAGGAGCGGGTGGTCCAGACCGGCAGCTGGTGGCTGACGACGACCGCCTCGTGGCCGGCCGCGGCATCACGCGCGTCCCCGAGGGCAGCGAGCATACGTACTGCCTGCAGCCGGTAGGGCTCGCCCCACGACGGGCGGAAGGGATTCACCATGTACCGCCAGTGGCCCGGGTGGCGCAGCGAGCCGTCGCCCACACCGAACTTCATCCCTTGGAAGTGGTTGCCCGCCTCGATCAGGCGGTGGTCGGTGCCTATCGGCAGGCCGAACTCGGCGGCGAAGGGCTGAGCCGTCTCCTGCGCCCGCTCGAGCGGCGACGCGGCGAGGTGGGTGATGTCGTGGCCACGGAACGACTCGGCCACCATGTCGGCCATCTGCCGCCCGAGCTCGGACAGGTGGTAGCCGGGCAGCCGTCCGTACAGCACGCCGGCGGGGTTGAAGACCTCCCCGTGCCGCATCAGGTGCACCACTGTCGTCTCAGCCGGGCTCGAGCTGCTCATGACACGCTCCCTGGGGTGGCTGCGGCCGCGGCGTGGGCGGCGTCTGGCAGCGCCTCGGCGATCCGGTCGATCGCGGCGTCGTCGTGCGCGGCCGACACGAACCAGGCCTCGTACGCGGACGGCGGCAGGTAGACACCGCGGGCGAGCAGGGCGTGGAAGAACGCCGCGTAGCGGAACGTCTCCTGGCGGCGCGCGTCGTCGTAGTCGCGGACATCTGCGTCGACGAAGAAGAGGGAGAAGAGGTTCCCGGCCACAGCCAAGCGGTGCGCCACGCCCGCCTTGGCCAGGGCGTCCGAAGCGAGCTGACCGACCGTGGCGGCGGTGGCGTCGAGCTGGGCGTACACGGCGTCGTCGAGCAGCCGCAACGTGGTCAGTCCCGCGAGGGTCGCCATCGGGTTCCCCGACAGCGTGCCGGCCTGGTAGACCGGCCCGGCCGGGGCGAGCATCGCCATCACGTCGGCCCGGCCGCCGAACGCCGCCGCCGGCAGCCCGCCACCGATGACCTTGCCGAAGGTGAAGAGGTCGGCGCCGACGCCGTCGAGGGAGTACCAGCCGGCCGGGCCGACCCGGAAACCGGTCATCACCTCGTCGCTGATGAACAGCGCGCCGTTGCGTCGGCAGAGCTCGAAGAGTCCCGCGTTGAAGCCGGGGTCGGGTGGGACCACACCCATGTTGGCCGCCGCGGCCTCGGTGACCACGCAGGCGATCTGGTCGCCGACAGCCTCGAACACCCGCCGGACCGCAGTCAGCTCGTTGTACGGCAGCACGATCGTGTCCGCGGCCGACGCCCCGGTGACGCCGGGGGTGTCCGGCAGGCCGAACGTCGCCAGCCCGGAGCCGGCGCTCGCCAGCAGGGCATCGACGTGACCGTGGTAGCAGCCGGCGAACTTGACCACCTTGCTCCGGCCGGTGTAGCCGCGAGCGAGCCGCACCGCACTCATCGTCGCCTCGGTGCCGGAGCTCACGAAGCGGACCTGCTCGACCGGCGCGACCCGCGCGACGATCTCCTCGGCGAGCTCGACCTCGGTCGGAGCGGGCGTCCCGAACGACCAGCCGCTGTCCACCCGGCCGTGCAGCGCCTCGACGACAGCCGGGTGCGCGTGGCCCAGGATCATCGGCCCCCACGAGCCGACCAGGTCGACGTACTCACGACCGTCCGCGTCCACGAGGTACGCGCCGTGCCCGGAGACCATGAACCGCGGCGTACCGCCGACAGCGCGGAAGGCCCGGACCGGGGAGTTCACCCCGCCCGGGGTCACCTCGAGCGCACGACGGAAGAGCGACTCCGAGGCGGGGGCGTCGTAGGGGAAGGTCACGCCGGTCATTCTCTCAGTCCCCTCGTTGCCGCGAGCACGGGCGGGTATCAAGAGGGGCCGCGCCGTACTCTGCACGAGCATGGAGCTCGACAGCACGACCAGCGGGCACACCGAGCTGCGGGTCCACGGGGTCTCCGGGACCCCGGCCGACCAGATGCTCGACCACCCCGCCGAGCTCGTCAAGCAGATTGCCGGCGGGTCAAAGGCCGGCTTCTGGCGGCGCTGGTACCCGGGCGGGACCACCCACGACCAGCCGGACAGCCAGCACCTCGAGGCGTACGCCTGGGGACGGCTGACCTCGGGGCCGGCCACCCGGGCGCTGTGGCTGATCCTGCTCCCCTTCACCCTGGTCAACATCGCGCACTGGATGCTGCCGACGTACCGCGACCGGAGCCTGCGCGGGGCCGTCGCGGTGGCGCTGCTGCGCCTGCTCGGGCTGACGCTGACGCTGATGATGCTGGTCGCGACCTGCACAGCGACGATGGACCTGGGTGGGTGGCAGTGCGCGGCGGTTCCCCGGTGCGCGGCCCGGCTCGGGCCGTTCACCCGGATCGGTGGCTGGACCGTCGGCGAGCGGCTGGCCGTCGCAGCGCTGCTCCCCGGGCTGCTCGTCCTGCTGCTGCTGCGGCTCGGACACGTCAAGCGCCACGACGTCGCCCGCGAGCTCCCGCCGCCGGCGGTCCGGGCCGGGGACTCCCCGCTGGCCGACCCGCGGTTCTGGTGCAGCGACAGCTCGACCAAGCGGCTGCGGGCAGCCCACGTGAGCGCGTGGTGCGCAGCACTGGCGGTGATCACCGCGGCCCCGGTGCTGCGGTACGGGACCCCCGGGGCGGCGTGGAACCTCGCCGTGGTCGTCGTCGCTGGGGCCGCCGCCGCTCTCGCGCTGGCTGTCCTGGCCACTTGTTCGAACCCGGCCACCAGCCGGGGCGGGGTCAACGCCGTCCAGCTCGACGGCTGGCTCGGCGGGCTGCGCCCGGTCGCGGCGGGACTCCTGGTGGCTGCCGTCGTGATTACCTGCTTCGCGCCGGCCAACTGGCCGAGCGGGCTGACGTACCTGCCGTTCCTGCGGGTGGCCATCAACGTGCTGCTGATCGCGCAGGCCGCGCTGCTCGTGGCGTTCACGGTCTGCGTCGCGATGCTGCAGCCGTGGCGGCTCGGCCGTGACCCGGCCGGCTACCGGGTGGCACTGTTCGGCTTCGCGGCGCCGGTGATGGCCCTGCTGTCGTGGCTGGTCGCGGGCGCGCTGTCGGTGGGCAGCGGGGTGTGGGTGGCGCGCTACCTGGGCACGACGTACACCTCCACCGCGGACGCCGGGGCGAGCTGGGCCCGGACGCTGGCGAAGCCGGGGAACGCGAAGGTGCCCTTCGAAGACCAGGTACGCGCCCTGTCCGACCGGCTGCCGCTGATCGTCCCGCCGCCGTTCTTCTGGGCCGGCGCCGCGGCAGTGGTCGTGCTCGGGGTCACCCTGGTCGTCGCGGCGTGCTGCGCATTCCGGGTCTGGCGGCTGACGCTGGCCGAGATGCCGCTGGTCCAGGCCCAGCACCAGGGCGAGCCGGTCGACGCCGACGCTGTCCGGCGAGTCGCGTCGGTCTGGACGTGGGCGGGCATCACCGAACGGGCCGGGACGGTACTTGGCTGGATGGCCGCCGCGGCGACCGCAACCATGATCGGAGGCACCGTCCTCTACGTGCACAACGACTTCAGCCTCGACGCCAACTCGTCGCTGGTGTGGCTCACCGCGCCCGGGGTGTCGCTGATCGCGGCCGTCGCGGCGGGGGTGGTGTCGCTCGGCTTCTTGGCGTTCCGCGACTCCCAGGCCCGCCGGACCGTCGGCATCTTGTGGGACCTGGCGACCTTCTGGCCGCGGGCGAACCACCCGCTGACGCCGCCCTGCTACGGCGAGATCGCCGTCCCCGAGCTGGTCGACCGGGTCGCGGCGCTCACCACCGGCGCCAGCGACCGGGTGGTCCTGTCCGGTCACAGCCAGGGCAGCATCCTGGTGGTGGCGGCGGTCCTGCAGCGCGGAGCGCCAGTGCCCGGAGCACGCACGGGTTCGGTGGCTCTGCTGACGTACGGTGCGCCGCTGCGCCGGCT
>JANYIP010000045.1 GCA_025361995.1 Streptomycetales bacterium
TGGAAGAGCTGGACAGACCAGCAGCACATTCACGCCCAGCCGACGAAGAACCCCCACCATCAGCACCATCGGCACCATGAAGATCAACTACCAGGCGAGTCCACGGATCCAGGCTTAGGGCGGTTCGGCTTGTGGCGGTGGGTCTGGTTGTCGCGGGGTCCAGTGGATCCCGTCGGGTGTCAGGGTGAGGGTCCACTTGTCGGTGTGGGCGAGGTCGTGGTGGGCGTCGCAGACCAGGGCGAGCTCGTCCAGGCGGGTGCGGCCGCTGGTGCCGAACGGGACAGTGTGGTGGGTCTCGCACCACGACGGGGGTCGGTCACAGCCGCTAAAGGTGCACCCTTGGTCGCGCAGGGCGAGTGCGCGGCGTTGGGCGGGGGTAGCCAGGCGTTGGGTGTGGCCCCAGTCCAGGATGTGGCTGTCTCCGCCCAGGACGGCGGGTAGGAGTCCGGCGTGGCAGGCCAGGCGTCGGGCCCGGCCCGCGGAGATCGGTTCGCGTATGGTCCCGCCGACCAGCTCGGCGCAGCGCTCGCCCGCATCATCGGTGGTGGCGGCGGCGACGGGTCCGGTGAGCTGGTCTAGTGTCATGGTGACCACGACGAGGGTTGGTACGCCGCCGATGTCCGGCAGGTCCCCAGAGGCGATCTGGCGGCGGGACAGTTCGACCAGGGCGTCGCAGCGCCGGTGCGCAGGTGAGCGCTCGTCGGCGCCGTCGATGCTGGTAGCCCGCGGCGCTGACAGCGGGTCCAGGGCGGCGGACAGGTAGGCGGCGCCTTCGGCGTCGACCTGCCCGGTCAGGACGTACATGCCTGCCTTGGGGTACATGGTGAACGCCCGTTGCGAGCGGGCCGCCTTCTCGGCCTTGGCGAGGTCACCGGAGCCAGTGGGGTCCACGCGCGCGGCGGCACGCTTGGCCGCGGTGAACAGGTGCGACGGGTCCAGTGTCTGGGCCTGGGCGAGCAGCCCGGCCACGAACTCGGCCCGTTTCTCGGGACTCACCTGGTCGGACAGAGCATCGGTGGCCTCGGTGACGACGAGTGCCTGCTCGGGCATGATCCGCCCGGCCGCGAGCATGTCCCGCGTCGCCTCGTGCTCGGGGTCTGCCAACGAACCCGCGAGCGTCACGTCCCTGCGCGCCGCTGCAGCTCCTTGGCCTTGTCCCTTCAACCACGCCGCCGTCCCCAACGCTCCCTTCGTCCGGGCCGCGCCCTGGCGCTCGGCCTCGGCCAGAGCAGACAACCGGAAGGCGCTCAGCCGCGCTTCGCTGGCGCGAGCCCAGGCAGCCAGGTCTAAGGGGTTCGGCGCACCCTGAACGCTGGCCGAGGCGAGCTGGCTCAGGTCGGTGTCGATCCGCTCGCGGACAGCGTCCAGGCAGGTGCTGCCGGGGAGCGCCTCGACGGCGAGCGCGGTGATCGACATACGACGACTCTAAGATACGCCACCGACAGAAAGTTGTTATCCACAAAGGGTTTCTGACCGTCCACAGGACGACAACATCACAGTGACGAATGCCGACAGTGGTGCTAGTCGCGCACCCGCCAGGCGCGCGGAACAACTAGTGCAGGACCACCACGGTCGTCCCGATGTCCGCCCAGCCGAAGAGCCACTTCGCGTCCACCGGGCGCTGCCGTACGCACCCGCCGTGCCCGATCGGGGCACCCAGGCTCGACTCCGACTGGATCGGCTTCCCGCTCCCCATGAACCGCGGGATGCTGTGGAAGCCGATCGACAGGTCGTGCCCGTGCGCGAAGCGGACCATCCAGTCGAACGTCACGCGGTACTTCGGCGACGCGGCCGCGACGGTCTTGGAGAACACGTGGTACGTCCCCACCAGCGGCCAGCCCGGCCGACCGGTGACCGGGTAGTCGCGGCTGACCGTACCGTCGGCCTCGACCACCCACAGGTGCATCGTCGACTGCTGGTAGACGATCCGGCGCCCGACGCCGGAGTCCGCAGGCAGCGGCACCCCCCGGCGCACCACCGACACCACGAAGGGTGCGGCCGCAGCCCGTGCGAGCGGCGACTGGGTGACGGCCGTCGGCGCCGCGGTCCGCCCAGGCGACGGGCTCGGCGGGACGCCCACATCGGCGACAGCGACGGTCAGCCCGCCCGGACCAGCGACCGGCGCACGAAGCGGCGCCAGAGCCGTACGCAGGCTGCCACCGATAGCGAAGCCCAGCACGGAGACGACCACAGCCAGCAGCGCCCAGACGTGCCGGGGAACTCGGCCGCTCGGAGATGGCGGCGGTGGAGATTCTGTCGCTGGAAATGCCGACGCTGGAGTTGCTGAAAACACCACGACGCTCCTGGGGAAGACCGGGCAGCTACCCGGCGGGGCGGCGAACCCCTCCAGCCTCACCTGCAACACGCCCGCACGCGGGGATCTTGCTCGGCGTGTCGCCCAGCAGGTCCCGACGGTCAGCCGGTCAGCCGGTCAGCCGGTCAGAGCTGGATCATGACGTCGACCCAGGTACGCCGCCCGCAGGCCGGGCACCGCATCCAGGACCATGGCGTCGCCCGCACGAACGGCAGGTGCACCGAGGGCACCGCGAGCCGCAGCGCCTGGCGAGCGGACACCACCGAGCGCTCACCGCAGGACGAGCAGGTCAAACTCACCGACCCGAAGGACGGCTTCTGCTCGGCCGCACTGAACAGCGCCCGCTTGCCGTCGGTGTCCGGCACCGCACCGGCCAGCACCTGGAGGTCCTCCACCGCGTCGGGCGAGCGTCGCCGGAGGCGGTCGAAGCCGGGGTCCTTGGGCGCGGTCATACGGCGGCCGGTGCGCCGAGCAGCAGCCGAGCGTGCGCACGGTACGCCTGCGCTCCCTTGGACGACGGCGCGGTGGCCAGGATCGACCGGCCAGCTGCTGGGGCCTCGGCAAAACGTACCGACTTGGCGATCGGGGGCTCGAGCACCGCCAGGGAGTACCGGTCGGCGACGTCGGCGAGCACCGCCCGCGCGTGGTTGGTGCGGCCGTCGAAGAGCGTCGGCAGGACCCCGCGCACGACGAGCGCGCGGTTGGTGAGGCGCTGCACGTCCCGAACGGTGTCGAGCAGCTGCCCGACACCGCGGTGCGACAACGTCTCGCACTGCAGCGGGATCAGCACGGAGTCGGCGGCGGTGAGCGCGTTCAGAGTCAGCACCCCCAGCGAGGGCGAGCAGTCCAGGACGATCCAGTCGTAGCTGTCGGCGACGTCCTCTATGGCGGTCCGCAGGACGTACTCGCGGCCGGTCCGGGTCAGCAGCGCGGCCTCGGAGCCGGCCAGGTCGATGGTCGAAGGCAGCAGGTCGACACCGTCGTCGGTGGCAGTGATCGCCATCGCCGCCGAGACCCGACCCAGCAAGACGTCGTGGACGGAGAGCTCGAGCGCCTCGGGGTCGAGCCCCAGGGAAAAGGTCAGGCAGGCCTGCGGGTCGAGGTCGACGAGCAGCACCCGCTGGTCCTCCTCGGCCAGCGCGGCTCCCAAGGACGCCACAGTGGTGGTCTTGGCGACGCCGCCCTTCTGGTTGGCGACGGCGAGGGTGTGGGTCACAAGGGTCCCATTCGAGGGGGGAGGCGCAGGTCCGAGCAGCAGGCGAGCCCTATTCTGCCTTGGGTGAGCACCCCGCCGTTCCTCCACCTTCCGACGGGCGCCCGCCGACGCACGATCGACACCGAGCGTGGCAGCTTCCTGGCCTTCGACGTGGGGACCCCCGGCGACCCGACCGCCCTCCTGATCCCCGGCTTCACCGGCAGCAAGGAGGACTTCATCGCGGTCCTCGCCCCGCTCGCCGCTGCGGGCTTCCGCGTGGTCACGTACGACCAGCGGGGTCAGTACGAGACGCCAGGGCCGGCCGCCGCACAGGGCTGGACCATGGAGGGCTTCGCCGCGGACGCACTCGCCGTGGCCGCGGTGGTCGCCGCCGAGTCCGGCACCACCCAGGTGCACCTGCTCGGGCACTCCTTCGGGGGCCTGGTCGCGCGTGCGGCCGTCATCGCCGACCCCGACCGCTTCGCCTCGCTGGTCCTGCTGGGTTCTGGGCCGGAGGCACTACCCGGCGACCAGGCGACGGCGCTGGGGATGCTCGCCGAGGCGCTGGAGGCCTTCGACCTGCCGACGGTGGCCGCGCTCAAGGCGGCGTACGACGCCGAGGCCGGCCGGGTCCCGGCCAAGGACCCCGCGATCGCCGCGTTCGTCGAGCAGCGTTTCCTCGCCAACGATCCGGCCTGCCTGGCTGCCATGGCTCGCATCCTGAGCTCCGAGCCGGACCGTACCGAGTCGCTCGCCAAGGTTGCTCCGCGCACCCTCGTGGCGTACGGGAACGGCGACGACGCCTGGTCGCCAAAATTACAGTCCGAAACCGCGTCACGACTGGGAGCGACCGTCGTCTCGTTCCCGGAAGCAGCACACTCCCCGGCGGCGGAATCGCCCGGTGACACCGCGCAAGCCCTGGCGGCGTTCTGGGCCGACCACGAGGACGACAGCTTGCCTCCCCCGGCAGAGGAGGGACATTGACCGTGATGACGGAGCTGCGCGCCACACTGAGCGCGGAACCTGAGCAGGTCGCCGAGGCACGTCGCCTCGTCGCCGGCTACCTCCGCGACCGTGGCGAGGAAGACGGCGAGGTCGCCGTCCTGCTGGTCAGCGAGCTCGTGACCAACGCGATCCTGCACGGCCGCGCACCGCTGGAGCTGCGGGCGCACGCTGCCGGTGCCGGTGTCCGCGTCGAGGTCTACGACCAGGACCCGTCCACCCCGCCGGTGCTACGGCACGACTACGACCTCACCGAGCCTGGCGGCCGTGGCCTCCAGCTCGTCGACACGCTGGCCGACCGCTGGGGCTGGGCCGAGAACGACCACGGCAAGGTGGTCTGGTTCGAGCTCGATAGCTGAGCTGCTCGAAGGGACGTCGCAGGAGCTGACTTTGCAGTAGTTGTTGGTCGGTGGGGTTGCTGGGGGGCCTGCTGGGGGGCAGGAAAATGGCAGCCGGGGGACCAACCAGCAACTACTCCAGGGCCAGCTCCTCGACGGCGTGCCAGGGCTGTTTCACCGGGCTCGCCGCCTGCCCCACAGGGCAGTGCCGCCGGAAGTCGCAGAAACCGCACAGCGCGCCCGTCCGCGGCGGGAACAGCCGGTCGAGCTCCTCCGTCTCCAGCTCCCCCGCCACGCTCGCCACAGCGCTCCTGTACGCCTCGTCGGCCGCTGACGCCTCGTCCGCGATCGACTCCGCCCGGCGCAGGTGCCGAGCCAGCGACTCCTCGGTGTGGTCGAACCCGAGCACGTCTCCGCTGGGCAGGTGGTGCAGCTCGACGCGTCGCGCCCGAGCGCGCAGCGTCCGCCGGGTCCCCAGGACGTACATCGCCAGGGCCAGCGACCCGCGCGCGTCGTCGGTGGTCAGCGCGGACCGGCCGGTCTTGTAGTCGACCACGACGAGCTCGGTGCCGCCGTCCTGCGTCCCACTGACCTCGGTAGGTCGCTCGTCGATCCGGTCCACCCGGCCGGACAGCGCCAGTCGCTCGGTCTTTGTCGCCACCGTCCGCTCCACGGCGCGTGGCTCGACCTCGGGGTCCAGCCGGGCCACGTACCGCTCGACCATGGCGCGGGCCCGCGCCCGCACGGACGCCGACTGCGCGTCGTCGCGGTACCCGTCGGTGAGCCAGCCGGACTCCACCAGGGTCCCCGCAGCTTCCGGGGTGCGTCGGCCCAGCGGCACGTCCCACCAGGACCGCAGCGCGTTGTGGACGCTGGAGCCGAGGGAGTTGTGGGCCCAGGGTGGCCCCTTCGCCGGAGTGGGCCGGTCCAGGTAGGTGAAACGGTACCTGCGAGGGCAGTCCAGCCAGGTGGTGAGCCGGGTCGGGGTGCACGAGTAGAGGCGACGCGGCATCCCCTCGAGCCCGAGCTGCTCGTCAGCCATCAGCCGGGCCGCTAGTGCCCGCGGGCGACCCACGCGTCGTACTCGGTCGCCTCCGCACCGACGGAGGTCTCGTCGCCGTGACCGGTCAGCACCCGGGTCTGCGGCGGTAGCGGCAGCAGCTGCCCGCGGATCGAGTCGAGGATCGTGGGGAAGTCGCTGTACGACCGGCCGGTCGCCCCGGGCCCGCCCCCGAACAGCGTGTCGCCGGAGAGCACCACGCCGAGCGCTGGCACGTGCAGGCAGACGCCGCCCGGCGAGTGGCCGGGGGTGTGCAGGACATGGACCTCCACGCCCGCGACCTCGAGGGTGTCCCCACCGGCCAGCTGCGACGGCGTGCGGTCCGGGTAGACGACGTCCCACAGCATCTGGTCGCTGGCGTGCAGCAGGATCGGCGCCCCGGTCGCGTCGGCGACGGCGCCGGCCCCGCCGATGTGGTCGTCGTGGCCGTGCGTGCAGACCACCGCAAGGAGCGCGCGCCCGCCCACCGCGGCGAGGATCGCCGCCGGGTCGTGCGCGGCGTCGACCACGATCACCTCGTCGTCGTCGCCGAGGAGCCAGACGTTGTTGTCGACCTCCCAGGTGCCTCCGTCCAGCGAGAACGTGCCGCTGGTCACCAGCCGTTCGACGCGGGCAACCATGAACTCTCCTAGAGGACGACGACGGAGCGCAGCACGTCGCCGTGGTGCATCTTCTCGAACGCTGCCTCGACCCCGTCCAGGCCGATCGTCTCAGACACGAACCGCTCCAGCGGCAGCCGCCCCTGCAGGTACAGCTCGATCATCGTCGGGAAGTCCCGCGACGGCAGGCAGTCGCCGTACCAGCTGGACTTCAGCGACCCGCCCCGGCCGAAGACCTCGATCAGCGGGAGCTCGATCGTCATGGTCGGGTTGGGCACTCCGACGAGGACCACAGTGCCGGCCAGGTCGCGCGCGAAGAACGCCGTCCGGTACGTCTCCGGCCGCCCGACGGCGTCGATGACTACGTCGGCCCCGAACCCGTCGGTGAGCCCGCGGATCGCCTCGACCGGGTCCGACGACGTCGAGTTGACCGTGTGAGTTGCGCCGAAGTCCTTGGCCCAGGCGAGCTTCCGGTCATCGACGTCGACGGCGATGATCGTGCGCGCGCCGGCCAGCCGAGCGCCGGCGATGGCCGCGTCCCCGACGCCGCCGCAGCCGATCACCGCCACGGTGTCGCCACGGCCGACCCCGCCGGTGTTGATAGCAGCCCCCAGACCGGCCATCACGCCGCAGCCGAGCAGGCCTGCGACCTGCGGCGGCGCCTTCGGGTCGACCTTGGTGCACTGCCCCGCGGCGACCAGGGTCTTGTCGGCGAAGGCGCCGATCCCCAGCGCCGGCGACAGCGGGGTGCCGTCCTCGAGCGTCATGGGCTGCACCGCGTTGTGGGTGCTGAAGCAGTACCAGGGGCGCCCCCGGCGGCAGGCCCTGCACTCGCCGCAGACCGCGCGCCAGTTGAGGATCACGTAGTCGCCGGGCGCGACCTCCGTGACGCCGTCACCGACCGACTCGACGATCCCGGCCGCCTCGTGCCCGAGCAGGAACGGGAAGGCGTCGTTGATGCCGCCCTCGCGGTAGTGCAGGTCGGTGTGGCACACGCCGCAGGCCTGCACCTTGACCTTGGCCTCGCCGGGACCGGGGTCCGGGACCAGGACGGTCTCCAGGGTGACCGGAGCACCCTTCTCCCGCGCCACGACGCCACGTACCCGCTCCGCCATCTGTGCCTCCTGATCGGTCCGGTCCGGTCCGCGCCTGACGCCACTGCCCGCGTCCGCACACCTTAGGAGGTCGCGGCTGCACTGCGCAGCCCGGCCCTGACTGACGAGTCAGGCGAGCCGCGGGCTCGGGGCGCCGAAGGGCAGGTCGAGCGGGTGGCCGGTGTCCCGCAGGTCCACCAGCGCCAGCCGGTCCTGGACCACGAGCCCGGCCGTCTCGGGCCACAGCACGGCCCACAGCCAGTAGCCCAGCGCCTCCCCCACGTACACGACCCGGTCGTCAGCGGCCTCGATGTTCCAGAGCGCGGTGGGGTGGCCGGCCGCGTGCACGCGGGCATGCGGGGCGGTCCGGTCGGACAGCGGGCCGGCGTCGGGCCCTGGGAGCCCGGCAAGCCGTGCGCCCAGTCCGATTCCCGGCTCCTCGGCGACGAGCAGCAGCTCGCCGGTCCCCCCCAACGGGGCCGGCCCGGACAGCCCGACCACGGTTGCCTTCGCGCCGGTCCGCTCGTCACCCGCGTGCGCCGTACCGGTCACCAACCAGCCGGGCGGCAGCGGCCAGGGGCACCAGACCGGGACGCCCGCGCGGGCCACCAGCCAGTCCACCGACTCGGCGGTCGGCACGAGCGTACGCCGGTGGAAGGGGTGGACCTCGCCGTGCTCGGGGCAGATCCAGGCGCTCGACCGCAGCCCCGGGGCGTCCAGACGACCGGTGCAGCGCGGGCAGACCGGCTCCGGTCTCATGTGCGAAGCGTCGACCGGTGCGCGCCGAAGGTCAAGAGGTCGGTACGGGCCGTCCCGGCTGATCGCCGCCGCGTGCCTGCCCGTACGACTGCTTCGGGACCATGACCTTGCGCCGGAAGACGCACACGACGGTGCCGTCCTGGTTGTAGCCCTTGGTCTCCACGTACACCACACCGCGGTCGTCCTTGGACTTCGACTCGGTCTTCTCCAGCACGGTCGTCTCGCCGTAGAGGGTGTCGCCGTGGAAGGTCGGCGCGACGTGCTTGAGCGAGGTCACCTCGAGGTTGGCGATGGCCTTGCCGCTCACGTCGGCCACCGACATCCCGAGCAGCAACGAGTAGATGTAGTTGCCCACCACCACGTTCTTGCCGAACTCCGTGCTCGCCTGCGCGTAGTGCGCGTCCAGGTGCAGCGGATGGTGGTTCATCGTGAGCAGGCAGAAGAGGTGGTCGTCGTACTCGGTCACGGTCTTGCCCGGCCAGTGCTTGTACGTCGCGCCGACCTCGAACTCCTCGTAGTACCGGCCGAACTGCATGCGTCTCGCTCCTTCAGCTGACCATCGCTTTGATCGAGCGCCCACCATCGTCCACCTAAGCCACGGTTGACCAGTCGACGGGTACGCCATGAGCCGGCGCAGACCCGATCAGCAGGTCCACGACGCCGTCCGGCCAACTGGACAGCCGCACCTCGTGGCGCCAGGGCCGGTCAGCGCCGGGGTCTGGCCCACGCTCGAAGCGTACGTACGCGAACCGCGCCGACGCCGACGCCTGCGCCCCGAGAGCGGCCACCGCGGCGAGCGTCCGGGCGCGCTCCGCGGCGTCGAGGTACTGCCACATGACCGAGTGCCACAGCACCGTCACCATCCCCGGCCGCAGCTCGATCGACTCGACAAGGTCGGCGGCGCCGATGCGCAAGAGCTGCGCGGGTACGTCGACCGCGACCGCCAAGGCCGCCCGCAGCCGCTCCAGGCGGCGGACGTCGTCCGGCCAGACGTACGAGGTCAGGATCAGGCGGCCCTGCGTGGTCTCGGCGTCCACCGGGAAGAGGTCGCCGCCGATGCGCTCGACCACCTCGTACGGCGGGGCGACGACGGCCGGCAGGGGTGAGTCGATGAGCTGGCCAGGCCCGACCGGGAGGCGGTCCGCACGCAGGTTCAGCCCACCGCTGGTACCGATCTCGAACAGCCGCACCGGCAGGCCACCCGTCCAGCCGGCGACGTGCGCGAGGCCGCCCAGCAGCGGCGCGGAGCGACCGACCTCGTTGGTCTGCGGGGGACGTTCCAGGGTCTGGCGCAGGACCCGCTCGTGGGTGGTCAGCGCCGCGAGAAGGACCGGCCGTGCACCAGCGGGATCGGCCGTCCCGCCCACGCTCGGGAAGTACAGCGCGAGCTCGGGCGCTTGCCGGGCGAGGACCAGCCGGTGCAGGCCGCCGAAGAGCCGCAGCAGAGGGACGTCGTCACTGATCGTCTCCGGCCGCACCTGCGGCCCGATCCAGGCGGCGAGCAGGTCAGCGGTCGGCCCGCCTGCCTCGACGTCGTCGGCCAGGAACCCGCCGAGCACGCCGTACAGCGGCGATCCGTGGCTGGCGCAGTAGGCAGCCTGGCTGCGCAGGTACGCCAGCAGCGGCCCGGTGCCCACGTCCGGGGGGTGGCCGCCGGTCACGTCAGGTCCACCGAAGCGCGCTCCGGGTCGCGCAGGTCGATCCCCTCCGCCACCCAGCGGGACTGCAGGGCGGCCGACCCGTGCACCCGCCGCCAGGCGGCCTCGTTCGCCGTCATCGGCTGCAGCGGGAAGAACTGGACCGGTCCCAGGTCTGGCACCAGGCCACCCGGGGCGCCGACGAGGACCGCGGAGAACGGAGCCCCGTCCCACAACGGCTCGGTCAGGTCCAAGGAGGCCCCCGCCGTCACGACCAGGCCCTCCACGAACGGCGCCATCGCCAGCACGGCGAGCCGACGGAAGATCGCGTCCCGCGGCGCCGCGAGCGACACCACGAGCTCGGCCCGCGGGCCGGCGGCCGGGTCTGGAGCCACGACCGTCGGGTCGGTCATAGGGTGCCGGGACATCCCGAGCGTCGCATAGCGCACGACCCGCAGGTCCGGCGCGGCGAGCCGCAGCACCTCCACCCGGTCGGTACCCACGAACGTGACCGCGGCCCGGCCGGTCACCGGTCCGAACGACGTGACCAGGTGCGCCTCGACGGCGGCAAGGTCAGGTGCCGTCACGCCTCCAGCCGGGCGAGGACGCCCTTGGCCTCCTCGAGCTTGGGCCACGAGCACACCACGTCGTACGTCGTCGCCACGATCTGGCTGCGCGAGGTGAAGTCGCGCCGTCCACCGCTGAGCGCGTACCCCACTGCCCCGAACACACCCCCGAAGATCGCCCCGTAGGCGAGCCCGAAGAGGAGCAGCTCGAACGAGCTCGTCCCGCTCTTGGCGAACAGGCTGAGCAGCAGCCCGACGAAGACGCCGAACCAGGCGCCCGCGCCGACCCCGCCAGCGATGGCGCGACCCCAGGTGAGCCGCCCCAGCACGGTCTCGGCCATCTTGAGGTCGCTGCCGACGATGCCGACGTTCTCGACCTGGAACTTGCTGTCCGACAAGAAGTCCACGGCACGCTGAGCCTCCGCGTACGTCTTGTAGCTCGCCACCAGCGGACGGTTCTGCACCGGCTGCTGCCCCTGCTGGCCAGGAAGGTTCGAGGCCGAGAACTGCTGCGCCATGAGGTGCTCCTTCGTGCGGTTCGCCGTCGAGACGTGCGGTCAGGTCCTGAGCTTGTAGTCCTCGAGCAGCCGGCGCCCGATGATCATGCGCTGGATGTCAGCGGTGCCCTCCCCGATCAGCAACATCGGTGCCTCCCGGTAGAGCCGCTCGATCTCGTACTCCTTGGAGTACCCATACCCACCATGGATGCGGAACGAATCCTCCACCACATCGCGGCAGTACTCGCTCGCCAGGTACTTCGCCATCCCGGCCTCGAGGTCATTGCGCTCCCCCGAGTCCTTCTTGCGCGCCGCCATGATCATCATCTGGTGCGCCGCCTCGACCTTGGTCGCCATGTCCGCCAGCCGGAACGCCACCGCCTGGTGCTCGGCGATCACCTTGCCGAACGTCACCCGCTGCTGGGAGTACGCGATCCCCAGCTCGAACGCGCGGTGCGCCACCCCGCAGGCCCGGGCCGCGACGTTGACCCGGCCCACCTCGACCCCGTCCATCATCTGGTAGAAACCCTGCCCCGACTCCCCGCCCAGCAGCGCCGACGCCGGCAGCCGCAACCCGTCCATCACCAGCTCGGTGGTGTCGACGCCC
>JANYIP010000051.1 GCA_025361995.1 Streptomycetales bacterium
CTGGACCGCACGCCCGAGCTGCTCGAGCCGCTGCGCAGGGCCGGCGTGGTCGACGCGGGCGGGCGTGGTCTGACCGTCCTGCTCGACTCATTGGTCCGAGTGGTCACCGGCGAGCACCCGATGAGCACGCCCGCCCGGGTCGCCCTACCGCAGCCGCATGCGGTCAGCGACGACCTACCGGGCGAGGAGGGGCCGGCGTTCGAGGTCATGTACCTGCTCGAGGCCGACGACGTCGGGACCGCCGCGCTCAAGGCGGCGCTGGAGCCGATCGGGGACTCGCTGCTCGTCGTCGGCGGCGACGGCCTGTGGAACGTGCATGTCCACGTGGACGATGTCGGGGCTGCCGTCGAGGCCGGGATCAGGGTCGGCCGGCCGTACCGGATCAAGGTCACCCACTTCGGCGACCAGGTCGGGCGGCGTGGGGGGCGCACCACGGCCGACGTACGGGCGGTCGTCGCCTTCGCGCCCGGCGAAGGGCTGGCCGCGCTGGCCCGGCAGTGCGGGGCGATCGTGGTGCTCGCCGGTCCGGGCAACCGGCCGGCTACCCGGGACGTCCTCGAGGCGATCCAGTCGGCGCACGCTCAAGAGGTCGTGGTGCTGCCCGACGACGCCGACTCCGTCCCCGTCGCCGAGGCGGCTGCCGAGTTCGCCCGGTCCGGCGGGATCCGAGTAGCTGTGATCCCCACCCGCGCATCGGTACAGGTGCTGGCGGCGCTGGCCGTGCACGACTCGGGTCGCCGCTATGAGGACGACGTCGTGTCCATGACTGCTGCGGCCCGGGCCACCCGTACCGGTGGTATCACCACGGCCGTGCGTGAGTCCCTGACCTCGGCCGGCGTGTGCCGTCCCGGCGACGTGCTCGGACTTGTGGACGGCGACGTGGTGTCGATCGGAGCCGATGTCGGTGCCGCCGCCGAGGACCTGCTGGACCGGATGCTGACCGCCGGCGGAGAGCTGGTCACCCTGATCATCGGCAGCTCGGCCGCGCCCGACCTGGGCGCCCGCCTGTCCCGGCACCTGGCCCAGACCCGGCCCGAGGTCGAGGTCGGCGTGCACGATGGCGGGCAGCCGCACTATCCCCTCCTGGTCGGGGTGGAGTAGGCCGGTGCCCGACCGTCCGTTGCTCGACACGCCGTTTCTGAGCCAAGCCGTCAAGACCGTGGTCGGCGACCGCACGGCCAAGATCCTGCGCTCCGGCCTCGACATCGAGACCGTGGGCGACCTGCTGCGGCACTACCCCCGCAGGTACGCCGAGCGGGGCGAGCTGACCGACCTCGCCTCGCTCGAGCTCAACGAGCACGTGACCGTCATGGCCCGGGTCGAGTCGACGAGTCTTCGGTCCGTCAAGCCGAAGAACGGGCGGCCCAACTGGCTGCTCGAGGTGGTGGTCACCGACGGACGGGGGCGGCTGCGGCTGACCTTCTTCGGTCAGCGGCTCAAGTGGCGCGAAGACCAGCTGTACGTCGGTCGGCAGGGGCTGTTCGCCGGCAAGGTGACCGTCTTCAACGGCAAGCGCCAGCTGGCCCACCCGGAGTACGTCCTGATCGGGGACGGTGACGACGTGACGGCCGACGATGTGACCGCCGAGGGTGACGGCGACGCGGAGGCAGCCGCTCTTGCGTTCGCCCGCGCCCTGATCCCGGTCTATCCGGCGACGCAGGGCCTGAACACCTGGCAGATCGCCAAGTGCGTGGGCACCGTCCTGGACATCCTCGGCGAGGTTCCGGACCCGCTGCCGAGCGAGCTCCGCGCACGCCTGGAGCTGGTCGACCTCGCGGAGGCCTGGCGCCTCATACACCGACCGGAGTCCCGGGCTGACATCGCCGCTGCGCGGGCGCGGCTGGTCTTCGAGGAGGCCTTCGTCCTCCAGGTCGAGCTCGCTCGGCGGCGTGCGGCGACGGCGTCGCTGCCCGCCGCACCACGGGTGGCGGCGCGGGGCGGGGTACTCGAGGCGTTCGACGCGCGGCTGCCCTTCGAGCTGACCGCCGGGCAGGTCGACGTGGGCCTGGTCATCGCCGAGGACCTCGCCCGGGAGCACCCGATGCACCGCCTTCTCCAGGGGGAGGTCGGCAGCGGCAAGACGCTGGTCGCGCTGCGGGCGATGCTGGCGGTCGTCGACGCCGGCGGGCAGGCGGCGCTGCTGGCACCCACCGAGGTCCTCGCCCAGCAGCACCACCGCTCGATCGGGGCGATGCTCGGACCGCTCGCGGAGCGCGGCCTGCTCGGTGGCTCGGATGCCGGGACCCGGCTGGCCCTGCTGACCGGCTCGCTGGGAACTGGAGCTCGCCGGCAGGCGATGCTCGACGCGGCCAGCGGAGATGCCGGCATCGTCATCGGGACCCACGCGCTGCTCGAGGACCGGGTCGGCTTCTTCGACCTGGGGCTGGTCGTGGTCGACGAGCAGCACCGGTTCGGCGTCGAGCAGCGGGCCGCCCTCACCGAGAAGGGAGTGAGCCCACCGCACGTCCTGGTGATGACTGCCACGCCGATCCCGCGGACGGTCGCCATGACGGTCTTCGGTGACCTGGACGTGTCCACGCTGACCGAGCTGCCGCGAGGGCGCTCCACGATCACCACTCACGTGGTCCCGGCAGGGGAGAAGCCGCACTACCTCGAACGCGCCTGGCAGCGTGTCCGCGAAGAGGTCGCCGCCGGTCACCAGGCGTACGTGGTCTGCCCTCGTATCGGGGGCATCGGCGGGCTGGAGGGCGACGAGCCCGCTGCGGCAGGCGGTGGCGAGCCCGCGCTGGACGACGAGCGCCGCCCGCCGGTGGCGGTGCTGGAGCTCGCTCCGCTGCTCGTCGCAGGCCCGCTGGCGGGCCTGCGGGTCGAGGTCATGCACGGTCGGATGGCGCCCGAGGCCAAGGACGACGTGATGCGCCGGTTCGTCGGTGGCTCCGTCGACGTCCTCGTGGCGACCACGGTGGTCGAGGTGGGGGTGGACGTGCCCAACGCGACTGCGATGGTCGTCATGGACGCCGACCGCTTCGGGGTCTCGCAGCTGCACCAGCTGCGCGGTCGGATCGGGCGTGGTCCCGCCCCCAGCGTCGCGCTCCTGGTCACCGAGCTCCTCGAGGAGCAGTCGCCGGCTCGCCAGCGCCTGACTGCGGTGGCCGAGACACTGGACGGGTTCGTGCTGTCCCGGATCGATCTCGAGGCCCGGCGTGAGGGCGACGTCCTCGGCGCCACCCAGGCCGGGCGCCGGTCCTCGCTGCGGCTGCTCAGCGTCCTGCGCGACGAGGACGTGATCGTGGCGGCTCGCGCCGAGGCGACCGCGGTCGTCGACGGTGACCCGGAGCTGGCGGCGCACCCCGCCCTGCTGGCGGCACTGGCGGCGTACGTGGACCCGGAGCGGGCCGACTACCTGGAGAAGGCGTGACCCGGGTCATCGCCGGTGCGGCGCGCGGCCGGCGGCTGGTCGTACCGGCCGGTCTCTCGACCCGTCCGACCTCTGACCGGGCCCGCGAGGGGTTGTTCTCCACCGTGGTATCGATGCTGGGGCCGCTCGCCGGGCGCCGTGTCCTCGACCTGTACGCCGGGACGGGCGCGATCGGCCTCGAGGCGTTGTCCCGAGGCGCCGGGCACGCACTCCTGGTGGACAGCGACCGCCGCGCACATGCCGCCGTCACGGCGAACATCGCCACCGTCGGGCTGGTCGGCGCAGTCGCGTCGTCCTCGGCCGTCGAGCGGCTGGTCGCTGCCCCCAACCCGGGGCCGGCGTACGACCTCGCGGTGCTGGACCCGCCGTACTCGACGCCGGTCGCCGAGGTAGTGCCCGTGGTCGCAGACCTGCTGGCGCACGGCTGGCTCGGCCAGGACGCCGTGGTCGTGGTCGAACGTGCCACCCGGGAGGGGGAGTGGGCCTGGCCGGCCGGACTCGTGGCGGACCGCTCTCGCCGCTACGGCGAGGCCACCCTTTGGTACGGTCGCGCGGCTGGTTCAGCAGACATCTTGACCTCAGACAGCCCGAGCGAGTGAACGAGGAGCCGAAAGTGCGCAAAGTCGTCTGCCCTGGTTCGTTCGACCCGGTGACCAACGGCCACCTGGACATCGTCGGGCGGGCTGCGGCGCTCTTCGACGAGGTCACCATCGTGGTGGCGATCAACCAGAGCAAGGCCGGCCTCTTCAGCGTCGAGGAGCGGTTGGAGCTGCTCGCGGAGGTCACCCACCACTGGGCCAACGTCCGGCTCGACAGCTTTGAGGGGCTGCTCGTCGACTACTGCCGAGACCGCGGGATCCCGGCGATCGTCAAGGGCCTGCGCGCGGTGAGCGACTTCGACTACGAGCTGCAGATGGCCCAGATGAACCGGCAGCTCGCCGGGGTGGAGACTTTGTTCGTCCCGACATCCGCCACCTACAGTTACCTGTCGTCGAGCCTGCTCAAAGAGGTGGCGGCGCACGGCGGTGACGTTGCCGGGCTGGTCCCCGACGTGGTGGCGCTCCGCTTGCGCGAGCGCCTGGCGGGAGGCTGACCCGTACGGCACTCGCTCTGATCAGCCCTGATCAGGACTCATCAGCACTGATCAGAAATGATCGACCCGTTCACAACGCGTGAGGAGACTGCTGCCGGTGGACGTCCACGAGAAGCTCGACGAGGTCACGGCGCTGGTCGAGACCGCCCGCGCGATGCCCATGTCGGCGTCCTGCATCGTGAACCGGGCCGAGGTCATCACGCTCCTGGAGGAGCTGCGCGCTCTGCTCCCCGAGGAGTTCGACCTGGCCGAGCAGCTGCTCGCCGGCCGCGACCAGGTGGTGGCCGAGGGACGTGACGAGGCCGACCAGATCATCGCCGCTGCCCACGAGGAGCGGATGCGACTGGTCTCCGAGACCGAGATCTTCGCCCAGGCTCAGCTCGAGGCGAGCCGGATCCGTGGCGAGGCGGAGGACGACGCGGAGTCGATGCGCCAGCAGGTCGACGCGTACGTAGACGGCAAGCTTGCGACCTTCGAGATCACCTTGAACAAGACGCTGGCCGCCGTGCACCGCGGTCGGGACAAGCTGCGCGGCCGGGGTGAGATGGACAGCCTTGGCACGCTGGGCACCGAGACGGGCGAGATCCCGGCCATCCGCGACTGAGCAGTCCCGGGCCCAGCTGAGCTCGGGCGCCGTGCCGCCGGTTTGGGCGCGGCCAGACGCTGGCGTATCCTCTCGGGGTCGGTCTCGTCCGAGACCAGTCTGATGTAGGGCTTCGTCGCGCCCAGCGGAGGGTTCAGCTGTCCAGGCTCGACCTGCGTGGCCCGTTCGTCGTGGACACCCGCGACCTCGGCCGCCGTGCAGGCTCGATGCTCAAGCTGAGTCGTTCGGTACCGGCTCCGACTGGCCTTGGCCTCGACGTGATCGGCGTTCCTGAGGGCTCTGACATCGTGCTGGACCTTCGGCTCGAGTCGGTCGTCGAGGGCGTGCTCGTGTCGGGGACGGCCCATATGCAGTTCAAGGGCGAGTGCGTTCGCTGCTTGGACCCGCTGGCCTTCACCCAGGCGGTCCCGCTCCAGGAACTGTTCTTCTACCCGGACCAAGCCGTCGACGACGACGAGGTCCTACGGCTCGAGGGCGACTTCTTCGACCTCGAGCCGGTAGTGCGTGACGCGGTGGTCCTCGGGCTCCCGTTCCAACCGGTGTGCTCCGACGACTGCCCCGGGCTGTGCCCCGAGTGCGGGGTCCGGCTCGCTGACGTCACGGACCACCAGCACGACCAGGGCGACCCCCGGTGGGCAGCCCTGCAGCTGTTGCGAGACCAGCAGGCAGAACCCGACGTCAAGGAAGAGAGCTAGCCGTGGCCGTTCCGAAGAGGAAGACCTCGCGCAGCAACACCAGGCACCGCCGCTCGGCATGGAAGGCAACCGCCCCGGCGCTGTCGACCTGTGACCGTTGCAAGCAGCCGAAGTTGCAGCACACCGCGTGCCCGAACTGCGGCACCTACAACAAGCGTCAGGTCCTCTCGGTCTGAGCGGGGTTCCGTGAAGGGTTTCCCGCATGACCCATGATCGTCAGTACGCTGCACTCGAGAAGCGCCTGGAGATCCACCTGGATCCCGCGCTGCTCGAGCGCGCACTGACGCATCGCTCGTACGCGTACGAGAACGGCGGTCTGCCCACCAACGAGCGGCTCGAGTTCCTCGGCGACGCCGTGCTCGGGCTGGTCGTGACCGACACGCTCTACCGCGCCCACCCCGAGCTGCCCGAGGGGCAGCTCGCCAAGCTCCGTTCGGCAGTGGTCAACGCTCGTGCGCTCGCCGACGTCGGCCGCGATCTCGACCTCGGAAGCCACGTACGGCTCGGCCGGGGCGAGGAGACGACCGGCGGGCGCGACAAGAGCTCGATCCTCGCCGACACGGTCGAGGCGGTGATCGGTGCCGTCTACATCGGCTCCGGCCTCGACGCGGCTGGCGCGTTCGTGCACCGGGTGTTCGACCCGCTGATCCTCGCCGCGGCCCAGCTGGGCGCTGGGCTGGACTGGAAGACGTCGCTGCAGGAGCTCACGGCCAACTCCGGGCTGGGCGTGCCGGACTACCTGATTGCCGATGACGGCCCGGACCACGAAAAGACCTTCACCGCGGTGGTGCGCGTGGCCGGACACGAGCGCGGCAGCGGTAGCGGTCGGAGCAAGAAAGAGGCCGAGCAGCAGGCCGCCGCGGCTGCCTGGTCGGTCCTGAAGGTCGACGGCCAGGTTGAAGGCTCCGTTGACAGCTCCGTTGATGGGTCCGTCGACCAGTCGGTCGACAGCTGACGCGCGATCCGCATGCCTGAGCTGCCCGAGGTCGAGGTGGTCCGACGTGGTCTTTCCACCTGGGTGAGTGGACGGACGTTCGACGCGGTCGACGTCGCCCACCCGCGCGCGGTGCGCCGGCACGGCGCCGGGCCTGCCGACTTCGCTGGGCGACTGGCAGGTCGGCGCGCCGAGTCCGCCGAGCGCCGCGGAAAGTATCTCTGGCTGCCTCTAGACTCCGGCGACGCTCTGGTCGGTCACCTGGGGATGAGCGGGCAGCTGCTCGTCCAGCCGGCGCAGGCGCCCGACGAGACACACCTTCGGGTGAGGTTCACCTTCACCGACGGCGGCCGCCAGCTGAGGTTCGTCGACCAGCGGACGTTCGGCGGGCTCGCCGTCGAGCCGATGCTCGCCGACGGGGTACCTGCGTCCGTGGCGCACATCGCCCGAGACCCGCTCGACCCGCAGTTCGACGACACTGCATTCGCGGTGGCGCTGCGGCGGCGGCGTACCGGGATCAAGCGTGCGCTGCTCGACCAGACGCTTATCTCGGGCGTCGGCAACATCTATGCGGACGAGGCGCTGTGGCGCTCACGACTGCACTACGCCCGGGCCACCGAGACGATGACCAAGCCGGCTGCAGCGCTCCTGCTCGCCCAGGTGCGGGCAGTGATGAGCCAGGCGCTGGCCCAAGGCGGGACGTCCTTCGACGCGCTGTACGTGAACGTGAACGGCGAGAGCGGCTACTTCGACCGCTCGCTGGACGCGTACGGGCAGGTGGGGGAGCCGTGTGCGCGCTGCGGCACCCCGATCCGGCGCGAGGCGTTCATGAACCGCTCGTCGTTCTTCTGCCCGAGGTGCCAGCCGCGCCCGCGCGCACCGCGCCTGTAGTCAGCTGACCCGTCCCCGCCGGGCTGCCTCTGCGGCGACGTCGGCCGGGACGATCCCGTCGGCCCCGATCGGGGTCCAGGCCTGGCTGCGTACCCACTCGGAGCCGCAGCCGCCGCACCGGAAGAGCGGCAGGGCGCCGAGGGTGTCCCCAGCCGGCGCCCAGGTGCAGACGGACCGGCAGGGCTGGATCTCGAGGGGACGCACGGGACCAGTCTGCCTGCCGCGGGGGCGTGCCGCGAGCTGTGGACAGGCGTACGGGTGACCCGTCCGGGTGATGAGTGGCGCGCGGAGGTTGACCGTTTCGTGACCTGGTGTCACCCTGTGAGGAGCACCTGTGAGTCGACGCGAGCATGTCGCCGCTGGAGCGCCTCGGCTTTCCGAGCGAGCACCTGAATCTGACCATCCATCCTGCGTGCCCGCCCAAGGCACCGCGACCGTGAAGGACCCTCGATGGCGAAGGCCCTGCTCGGACATCTAGGCGGCCCTGACCCGGTCGTCATGGCCGAACTTGCCCGACTGCGCCGCCGTGCCCGTGACCTCGAAGACGAGGTCGAGCGCCTGCACGCGGCAAACGAAGCACTCACCGCTCTGGTGGCGGAGGACCAGCTCCTCTCGCTGACGTCGCACCGCGAGCCGGCGCTCACCTTAGCTAGTCCGGTCGAGCTAGTCGATGGCGCGCCGGTCTGGATCGACCGGGTGCGCCGGGTAGGCTGACCGCGGTCTTCCCCGACCCGCCAGGGAGTGCCCCGACTGTGCATCTGAAGAGCCTTACCCTCCGGGGCTTCAAGTCGTTCGCGTCGTCGACCACCCTGCGCTTCGAGCCGGGTATCACCTGTGTCGTGGGTCCGAACGGCTCAGGCAAGTCGAACGTCGTGGACGCGCTCGCCTGGGTCATGGGCGAGCAGGGAGCCAAGAGCCTGCGCGGCGGCAAGATGGAGGACGTCATCTTCGCCGGCACAGCCGGTCGTCCACCGCTCGGCCGGGCCGAGGTCGTGCTCACGGTCGACAACTCCGACGGCGCCCTGCCCATCGAGTTCGCCGAGGTCACGATCTCTCGGATCATGTTCCGCGGCGGTACGTCGGAGTACGCCATCAATGGCGAGCCCTGCAGGCTGCTGGACATCTCCGAGCTGCTGTCCGACTCCGGCATCGGCCGCGAGATGCACGTGATCGTCGGCCAGGGCCAGCTCGACCAGATCCTCTCGGCCACTCCCGAGGAGCGGCGAGGCTTCATCGAGGAGGCGGCCGGCGTCCTCAAGCACCGCAAGCGCAAAGAGAAGGCGCTGCGCAAGCTCGAGGCGATGCAGGCCAACATGACCCGGGTCAGCGATCTCACCGGCGAGCTGCGCCGCCAGCTGAAGCCGCTGGGCAAGCAGGCTGAGGTCGCCCGGCGGGCCGCTGTCGTCCAGGCCGACCTGCGGGACTCGCGGCTGCGGCTGCTGGCGGACGAGCTGGTCACGATGCGCAGCTCCTTCGAGCAGGAGATCGCCGACGAGACTGCGCTGCGGGAGAGCCGGGCCGCGGTCGAGTCCGCCCTGGCGCAGGCCCAGCAGCGGGAGACCGAGCTGGAGGCCGCCGCGATCGAGCAGGCTCCCGCGCTGACGGCCGCGCAGGAGGTCTGGTACCGGCTGTCCGGAGTACGGGAGCGGCTGCGGGGGACCGTTGGGCTGGCGAGCCAGCGGCTGCGGATCCTGGCCGTGGAGCCCGAGGACGACCGCCCGGGCCGCGATCCCGACGAGCTCGAGGCGTCCGCGCGTACGGCCCGGGCCGACGAGGCCGCGCTGCTCGCCGAGGTGGAGCAGGGCCGTCTCGCGCTCGCCGCCGCAACGGCCCAGCGCAGCGCCGCCGAGGATGCCCTCGTCGCCGAGGAGCGACGGGTCGCGGCGTCGCAGCGGGCTGCCGCCGACCGCCGCGAAGGCCTGGCCAGGCTGCGGGGCGAGGTGGCGACCGGTCGTACCCGGGTCGAGACCCGCGAGGCGGAGATCGGGCGCCTGCAGACGTCGCTGGACGAGTCCCGGGCGCGAGCGGTGTCTGCGCAGAGCGAGTTCACCGCGCTGGAGACCCAGGTCGCCGGCCTGGACGAGGGCGAGGTGGGGCTCGACACCGAGTACGAGCGGGCCGCCGCAGCCTTCGCGACCGCTGAGCAGCAGGTGGCGAGGCTGCGGGACTCCGAGCGTGAGGCAGACCGCGATCGGGCTGGGCTGGCTGCCCGCAAGGAAGCTCTGGAGATGGGGCTGGCCCGCAAGGACGGCGCCGGTGCGCTGCTTGCCGCGGGTAGGCGGCTCTCGGGGGTGCTGGGCACGGTTGCCGCCCTGGTGACGGTACGCAGCGGCTACTCCGCGGCCGTCGCGGCTGCGCTCGGCGTCGCCGCGGACGCGGTGGCCGTCGACTCCCTCGACGCGGCCGTGGGTGCGCTGAACCTGCTCAAGACGGACGATGCGGGGCGGGCGCCGCTGCTGGTCGGCGGCAGCTCAGCGGGTCCAGCCGGTGCAGCCGAGGCCGCCGGCCCGGTGCTCCCGTCGTACGCGATCGCTGCAGCAGAGCTCGTCGAGGCCCCGCCGGCGCTGCGCGTCTGCGTCGAGACACTGCTCGCCCGTACCTGTGTCGTGGAGTCACTCGAGCAGGCTCGGGCACTGGTCGCGGAGCTGCCTGCGATGGTGGCCGTCACCCGGGCCGGGGACGTGCTCGGGGCCGGTTTCGCGCACGGCGGGTCGTCCTCGCAGCCCTCGCTGATCGAAGTGCAGGCGGCCGTCGAGGACGCCGCCAACCGGCTGGTGGAGGCCGGCCACCGGGCTGACCGCATCCGGTTCGAGCTCGCCAAGGTCACCACCGAGCGGCAGGAGGCGTCAGACCGGGTCGAGGCCGCTCTCGCCCGGCTGCACGAGTCGGACGCGCGGATGGCGGCGGTGGCCGAGCAGCTCGGCCAGCTCGGCGGCGCCGCCCGCGCGGCGGCGGGGGAGACCGAGCGCACCCAGGGCGCCCTGCTGCTCGCCGAGCAGGCGCTGGCGCAGGACCGGGCGGCGCTGGCGGAGCTCGACCAGCGGCTGGCCGCGGCCGAGGCCGCCCCGGTCGAGGATGCACCGACGACGGACGATCGAGACGCCCTGGCTGTGGCCGCGTCGACTGCCCGGCAGAACGAGGTCGAGGCCCGGCTGGCCGTACGTACCGGCGAGGAGCGGGCACGGGCGCTGGCAGGGCGTGCCGAGGCGATGGAGCGGGCGGCGGTCGAGGAGCGTGCCGCGCGCGAGCGTGCGGTGGCGCGGCGGGCGCGTCGGGCCCGCGAGCTCGCCGTCGCGGGCGCGGTGGCCCAGGGCGCTGACTACGCGCTGGCCAGGATCGAGCGTTCGCTGACTGCGGCTGCCGCTGAGCGTGCGGCTGCCGAGCTGTCCAGGACGGCCGTCGACGCCGAGCTGGCTGGGGTCCGTACCCGGCTGCGCGAGCTCGCCCATGAGGTGGAGCAGTTGACCAGCTCGGTGCACCGCGACGAGGTGGCCAGGGCCGAGCAGCGGCTGCGCATCGAGACGATGGAGACCAAGGCCCTCGAGGAGTACGGCGTCGACCCGCAGGCCCTGCTCGCCGAGTACGGCCCCGACCAGCTCGTCCCGCCGTCCGGCTCGGCCCCTGGAGACGTCGTCGACCCGCAGGCACCGGAGCCGGTCCCCGTGCCGTACGTCCGCGAGGAGCAGGAGAAGCGCGCCCGGACCGCCGACCGGGCCCTGGCGCTGCTGGGGAGGGTGAACCCGCTGGCACTGGAGGAGTTCTCCGCGCTCGAGGAGCGGCACCAGTTCCTCACCGAGCAGCTCGAGGACCTGAAGAAGACCCGCCGCGACCTGATGGACATCGTGCGCGAGGTGGACGAACGGGTCGAGCAGGTCTTCACGGCCGCCTACCACGACACGGCCCGCGAGTTCGAGGGCGTCTTCAGCCGGCTGTTCCCCGGCGGAGAGGGTCGCCTCGTGCTCACCGACCCCTCCGACATGCTGGCCACCGGCATCGAGGTCGAGGCGCGGCCGCCCGGCAAGAAGGTCAAGCGGCTGTCGCTGCTCTCCGGCGGCGAGCGGTCACTGGTCGCGGTCGCGCTGCTGGTCGCGATCTTCAAGGCCCGGCCCAGCCCCTTCTACGTGATGGACGAGGTCGAGGCGGCCCTGGACGACACGAACCTCGGGCGGCTGCTGACGCTGATGGAGGAGCTCCGCGAGTCGAGCCAGCTCATCGTCATCACGCACCAGAAGCGGACGATGGAGATCGCGGACGCGCTGTACGGCGTCTCGATGCGCGGCGATGGCGTCACCACAGTGATCAGCCAGCGCCTGCGCGAAGAACAACCCGCGTAGCCCGCGAGTGGGGGGCGGCGGTGCCGCCGTGATGGGAGACTGACGCGGTGGATCCCGTGCTGCTCGTCATCCTCGTCGCCGCTGTCGTCGTGCTCGTCGGCGTCGGCCTCGTCACCTCTCGCCAGCGGCGCCGATTGCCGCGGCTGGACTCAGCCGATCAGGACACGTCCGGGGGTATCGGCCGGGGTACGTCTGGCCGTGACGGCCAGGTGCTGCTGCCCGACGACCTCGAGCCGGGACTGCCCGTCGGGACGGGCGCGCTCGACGTCCCCGATCCGACCGCCGGACGGCTCCAGCGGCTGCGTGGACGGCTGGCACGGTCGCAGTCGACGTTGGGCCTCGGCCTCGTCGCGCTGCTGTCCCGGCCCACCGTCGATGCCGCAACCTGGGACGAGGTCGAGGAGACGCTGCTCGTCTCGGACCTCGGCGTCGCCCCCACGGCTCAGCTCGTTGAGCGGCTCCGGGCCCGCGCCCGTACCGACGGGGTGGTCGACCCGGCGGCAGTACGCGGCATGCTGCGTGAGGAGCTCCTAGCCCTCGTCGACCCCTCGCTCGACCGCACGTTGCACACGGCTCGCGCCGCGGAAGGGCAGCCGGCCGTGGTCCTGGTCGTCGGGGTCAACGGGACCGGGAAGACCACGACCACCGGAAAGCTGGCCCGGGTCCTCGTCGCCGACGGCCAGTCGGTGCTCCTCGGTGCTGCGGACACGTTCCGCGCGGCCGCCGCCGAGCAGCTCCAGACCTGGGGCGAGCGGGTCGGCGTACCCACCGTCCGTGGGGCAGAAGGTGCCGACCCGGCGAGCGTGGCGTTCCAGGCCGTCCAGGCCGGCGTGGACACCGGAGTGGACGTCGTGCTCGTGGACACCGCGGGCCGGCTGCACACCAAGACTGGGCTGATGGACGAGCTGGGCAAGGTGAAGCGGGTCATCGAGAAGCTCGCCCCGCTGTCCGAGGTGCTGCTGGTCCTCGACGCGACCACCGGGCAGAACGGGCTGACCCAGGCCCGGGTGTTCGCCGAAGCGGTCGACGTCACCGGGATCGTGCTGACCAAGCTCGACGGGACGGCGAAGGGCGGCATCGTGGTCGCCGTCCAGCGCGAGCTCGGCGTGCCGGTGAAGCTTGTCGGTCTCGGCGAGGGCGCCGACGACCTGGCCCCGTTCGACGCCGAGGCCTTCGTCGACGCGCTCCTGGGCTAAGCCTGGGCCAGATAGGCCGGCGCGCCGCACTGCCAGACGGCGTGCACGAGCGGGACGCCGGGGCGGTACATGAGGTGCACGTACGACGGCGCGTCCAGCACGGCGAGGTCGGCCCTGGCGCCCGCTCGCAGTGCCCCCACGTCGGCCCGGCGCAGCGCCGCCGCACCACCGGCTGTCGCGGACCACAGCGCCTGCGCCGGCGACATCCCCATCTCGCGCACCGCGACCGCCAGGCAGAACGGCACGCTGGAGGTATACGAGGAGCCTGGGTTGCAGTCGGTCGCCAGGGCCACCGTGATCCCTGCGTCGAGCAGCCGGCGCGCGTCGGGGTAGGCAGCGCGCGTCGAGAACTCCGCACCGGGCAGCAGCGTGGCCACCGTCGTCGACCCGGCGAGGGTTGCGACGTCGGCGTCGGTCAGGTACGTGCAGTGGTCGACGCTGGCCGCCCCCAGCTCGACGGCGACCTGCGCACCCGGGCCCGGTTCGAGCTGGTTGCCGTGCATCCGGGGCAGCAGGCCGGCAGCCATCCCGGCCCGCAGGACCGTGCGGGCCTCGTCGGCGTCGAAGGCCCCGCGGTCGCAGAAGACGTCCACCCAGCGTGCGTACGGGGCGCAGGCGGCCAGCATCTCGCCGGCAACCAGTGCCACGTAGTCGTCGCGGCGTGCGGCGTACTCCGGCGGGACGACGTGCGCGCCGAGGTACGTGGTCTCCGTCGTCAGCTGGGCCGCGACGGCCAGCGAACGGGCCTCGTCGGCGACGGTGAGCCCGTACCCGCTCTTGATCTCGACGGTGG
>JANYIP010000058.1 GCA_025361995.1 Streptomycetales bacterium
TCTTGAGAGATGTCCCCTCCGCAACGGCGTGTCGCGGGAACATCTCTCAAGATCAACGCGGCGGTGGCGGGGGTGGGGTGGTGGGTAGAGCGCCGGACTCGGCGAGCCAGGTGTAGATCTCCTCGCGCTCTGCGTGGCACATGACGGCGACCACGTCACCGGCCGTCGACCGCGCGAGCAACGTACCGAGCCCGTCGAGCTCGGTCGGCTCTTCGGCGAGCTCGTGGACCCCGACCTCAGCGGCGCCAGCGCGATAGAGCGCGGCCATCTCGGAGAACGTACGCCCGCGCAGGTAGCGCTCCTTGTGGCCGATGACGACGTCGTCCACGCCACGGGCCGCCATGGCAGCGACGGCGAGGAGGACATCGTCCTGGCGGTCGCCGGCGATACCCATCACCAGCCGGGTGGACGCCCCTGGCACCCGCAGGCCGTTCATCACGGCGATCAGCGCTTCGAGTCCGGCCTCGTTGTGGGCGAGGTCGACCACGACGGTGACACCGCCGAGGTCGAAGAGATTCATCCGCCCCGGGTTGTCGGCGGCGTCAGGCTGGAACGTCCGCAAGCCCTCGACCACAGCGGCACGCGGCAGCCCCAGGGCCAGCCCTCCGGCAGCCGCAGCGAGCGCGTTGGCGACGTTGTGCAGAGAGAGACCCGCCAACGTCAGGGGCACGTCGAGGACGGGCACGAGGTGATCGGGCTCTGCCCCCGCCTCGAGGATGACGAGGTCACCGTCCAGCACCGTCGCGCCCCGGCCCCCCTCGTCCAGCGCGACCCGAAGGGACGGCGAGGCGGGGTCGAGCGAGAAGACCCAGGCCCGGGCCTTCGACTGGGTACGCATGGCGAAGGTCCGCGGGTCGTCGCCGTTGAGCACCGTCCAGCCGCGGGCTCGGGTGACGCCGACGATGATGGCCTTGACCTCGGCGAGCTGGTCCAGGGTGTCGATCCCCTGCAGGCCCAGGTGGTCGGCGGTCACGTTGGTGACGACGGAGACGTCGTTGTGGGCGACGCCCATCCCCCGCAGCAGCAGCCCGCCCCGGGCCGTCTCAAGGACCGCTACCTGCAGGCCGCGCTCGGCGAGCACCCGCCGGGCACCGCCCGGCCCGGACCAGTCGCCGGCCTCGACCATCACGCCGGACAGGTAGATGCCGTCCGTGTTGGTCCAGCCGGTGGTACGGCCTGCGGTCCTCGCCAGGTGGGCTAGCAGCCGGGTCACGGTGGTCTTCCCGTTGGTACCGGTGACCGAAACGATCGGGATCCGCGGCGCGGGCAGATCCGGCCCGGGACCGGGCTCGGCGGCCGCGACGCGGGCTCCGGCGGCAGCAACCAAGCCGGCGACAGGTTGCGCCGAGCGGGCCGCGGCGATCAGCGACTCGAGAAGCTCCGCGACGGTCTCGCCCAAGGCCTGCGCGCGGCCCCGGTGGCGCCACGGGTAGGCGACGACGACCGACGCGGGATCGGCGCCGGCCCGGATCCGGATGGCCAGCCGGGTCGTACCGGCAGCCTTGGCCACTGCGCGGACCGTGCCGCGCGCCACCCGCTCGAGGAGCAGCTGGCGCTGCCCGCTGTCAGGCTCGCCCGGCGAAGCCACCCGGATCCCGACCGACCGGGCGAGCCGGGTGGCGGCCGCGGCGTCCAGAGCAGTACCCGACGACAGGTCGAGCGTCAGCTTCACGGTGGGCCGCGGGAAATAGAGGTTCGGCCCGTCGAGAAAGCGCAGCTCGGTCAGCACGTGTGGTCAGGCACCCATCGCGTGCACACCGCCGTCGACGTGCACGATCTCGCCCGTGGTGGCCGGGAACCAGTCGGAGAGGAGCGCGACGCAGGCGCGGGCGGCCGGCCCTGGGTCGGTGAGGTCCCACCCGATCGGTGACCGGGTGTTCCAGACCTCCTCGAACTCGTCGAAACCGGGGATCGACTTGGCGGCCATCGTCTTCAGCGGCCCCGCCGCCACGAGGTTGACCCGGATGCCACGCGGCCCGAGGTCGCGGGCGAGATAGCGTGAGGTCGACTCGAAGGCCGCCTTGGCGACACCCATCCAGTCGTACTTCGGCCAGGCGACGCTCGCGTCGAAGTCGAGCCCGACCACGGACCCGCCACCGTCCATCAGCGGCAGCGCCGCCATCGCGAGCGCCTTCAACGAGTACGCCGAGACCTGCAGCGCGGTGGCCACGTCGGCCCACTCGGTGTTGAGGAAGTTGCCGCCGAGGGCGGCCTCGGGAGCGAACCCGATGGAGTGCAGGACACCGTCGATGCCGTCGACGTGCTCGCGGACCCGGTCGGCCAGGGCGGCGAGGTCGTCGGTGCTGGTGACGTCGAGCTCGACGACGGGCGCCGGCTCCGGCAGCCGCGAGGAGATGCGGCGGGTCAGGTTGAGCACCCGACCGTACGACGTCAGCACGACGGTCGCGCCCTGCTCTTGCGCGATCTTCGCCACGTGGAAGGCGATCGACGCGTCGGTGAGCACGCCTGTCACGAGCACGCGCTTGCCGTCCAAGATGCCCATCAGTTCCCCATCTTCTCGGTTAGTGACCCATGCCCAGTCCGCCGTCGACCGGGATCACGGCCCCCGTGATGTACGCGGCTTCCTCCGACGCCAGGAACCGTACGACGCCGGCGACCTCGTCCGGCGACGCGTAGCGCCCGAGCGGCACCTGGCCGACTATCTCGGCCCGGCGCTCGTCGCCGAGCGCGGCGGTCATGTCGGTGTCGACGAAGCCGGGGGCCACCACGTTGGCGGTGATGCTGCGCGAGCCGAGCTCACGCGCCAGCGAGCGGGCGAGCCCGACAAGGCCGGACTTGGACGCGGCGTAGTTGGCCTGGCCGGCCGACCCCGACAGCCCGACGACGGACGAGACGAAGATCAGCCGCCCCCGGCGAGCCCGCAGCATGGACTTGCTCGCCCGTTTGGCCACCCGGAAACCTCCAGTGAGGTTGGTGTCGAGGACGGAGGTCCAGTCGTCCTCCGACATCCGCAGCAGCAGGGTGTCGTGGGTGATGCCGGCGTTGGCCACGAGCACCTCGACCGGCCCGTGCTCCGCCTCGACCGCGGTGAACGCTGCGTCGACCGAAGCCGTGTCGGTGACGTCGCAGGCGACCGCGAACAGCCCGTCCGGCGCCTGCCCCGAGCGTGAGGTGACCGCCACAGCATCGCCGGCCTCAGCGAAGGCGCGTGCGATCGCCAGCCCGATCCCCCGGCTCCCACCGGTCACCAGCACCGACCGCGCCACGCGAGCC
Source organism: Streptomycetales bacterium (assembly GCA_025361995.1). Classification (GTDB taxonomy): domain Bacteria; phylum Actinomycetota; class Actinomycetes; order Prado026; family Prado026; genus JANYIP01. Next base: position 3,235 of record JANYIP010000058.1, read on the forward strand.
TCCCTGTCTTGACTGGGCGCGACGCTAGCGCACCGCGGGGAACATAAGGTCGGGGGATGCGTGCCATCCAGATCACTGCCTTCGGCGGCCCCGAGGTCCTCGAGCTCGCCGACCTGCCCGATCCGGTTGCGGGGAACGGCCTCGAGCTGATCGAGGTCGACGCCGCCGGGGTCAACTACGCGGACACCCACGCCACCGACGACTCGTACCTGTCGAAGCAGACGCTCCCGATGGTTCCCGGTGGCGAGGTCGTGGGCCGCGACGCCAGCGGCCGGCGGGTCCTGGCAGCGGTCACCGGCGGGTACGCCGAGAAGGCGCTGGCCTACCCGGCCATGACGTACCCGGTCCCGGACGGGGTCGACGACGTGGCCGCGCTGGCGATGCTGGTCCAGGGCGCTACCGCCTGGCACCTGCTCCGCACGTCGACCCACCTGGTGGCAGGCGAGTCGGTCGTCGTGCACGCGGCCGCCGGGGGGGTCGGAACCCTGGCGGTCCAGCTCGCCAAGGCCTGGGGCGCCGGCCGGGTGATCGCCACCGCCTCGACGGACGAGAAGCGCGCGCTCGCACTCGAGCTCGGCGCCGACGTCGCCGTCAGCGGCGAGGCCGAGGGGCTGCGCGACCGCCTGCGCGAGGCCAACGGCGGATCGTCGGTCGACGTCGTCCTGGAGATGACCGGCGGGGCCGTCTTCGACGCGTCGCTGGCGGCACTGGCGCCGTTCGGGCGGCTGGTGACGTTCGGGATGGCCGGCCGCACTCCCCCGTCGCCGATCAGTGCGGGCGAGCTGATGGGGCGCTCGCGCGCGGTGATCGGCTTCTGGCTGGCGCACTGCTTCGCGCGGCCGGCGATGATGACCGGGCCGCTGGCCGAGCTCTTCACGATGGTCGAGACGGGCGCACTGCGGGTCGTCGACGGTGGGAGGTACCGACTGGCCGATGCTCGTGTCGCCCACCAGGATCTCCTTGCACGTCGTACGGTGGGCAAGATCGTGTTGGACGTTCGAGGGGACTGAGTGTGTCGCACGGGATCGACAGCGAGTTCGGGGACCTTCCGCTGCGGCAGCTGTCCGACGCCGCCCTGGCCCGCTGCGCGGAGCTGGGCGTCGAGCACGCCGACGTCCGGATCGAGCGCACCCGCAGCCAGCTCCTGCGGCTGCGAGACGGCCGACCCGAGGGCAGCAGCGACGGCGAGGACACCGGTTTCGCGGTGCGCGTCGTCCACGACGGCTCGTGGGGGTTCGCGGCGTCGGTCGACCTCGCGGTCGACGACGCCATAAGGGTCGCCGAGCAAGCCGTCCAGATGGCCCGGCTGAGCCGACCGCTATCGACCGAGCGGGTCGAGCTGGCCCCCGAACCGGTCTACCGCGACGCCGTCTACGTCTCCTCGTACGAGATCGACCCGACGCAGGTCCCCGAGTCCGAGAAGGCCGCTCTGCTCGCGGAGTGGAGCCGCCAGCTCCTCGCCGAGGCCGGCGTCGACCACGTCGATGCCAGCGTGTACGCGGTGAAGGAGAACACCTACTACGCCGACAGCGCCGGCACGTCGGCGACGCAGCAGCGGGTACGCATCCAGCCGGAGATTAACCTGGTCGGGATCGACCCCGAGACCGGCGCGTTCGACACGATGCGCACGATCGCCCCTCCGGCCGGTCGCGGCTGGGAATACCTGGCCGGGTCCCCTTCGGGCGTGGACAGCGGCTGGGACTGGGCCAGCGAGCTCGCCGAGCTGCCCGAGCTGCTGCGCGAACGCCTGGCGGCGCCGACGGTCGAGGCCGGTCGCTACGACCTGGTGATCCACCCCTCGAACCTGTGGCTCACCGTCCACGAGTCCGTCGGCCATGCCACCGAGCTCGACCGCGCCCTGGGTTACGAGGCCAACTACGCGGGCACGTCCTTCGCGACCTTCGACAAGCTGGGCTCGCTGCACTACGGCTCCGACCTCATGCACGTGACCGGCGACCGTACCGTCGAGCACGGCCTGTCGACCGTCGGCTTCGACGACGAGGGGGTAGCCGCCCAGCAGTGGGACATCATCGCGGGCGGAGTCCTGGTGGGGTACCAGCTCGACCGGAACATGGCCAGGCAAAAGGGTTTCGCGCGGTCGAACGGGTGCGCCTTCGCCGACTCCGCCCTGCACGTGCCGATCCAGCGGATGCCCAACGTCTCGCTGCAGCCAGCGGCCGACGGCCCGACCCTCGAAGCCCTGATCGACGCGGCCGGCGACGGGCTCTACATCGTCGGCGACAAGAGCTGGTCGATCGACATGCAGCGCTACAACTTCCAGTTCACCGCGCAGCGCTTCTACCGGATCCGCGGCGGCCGGCTGGCCGGTCAGGTCAAGGATGCGGCGTACCAGGCCAACACCACCGACTTCTGGGGATCGATGTCAGCGGTCGGCGGGCCCAGCACGTACCTGCTGGCGGGGGCGTTCAACTGCGGCAAGGGGCAGCCGGGTCAGGTTGCTGCGGTCAGTCACGGCGCTCCTGCCGCGCTGTTCCGTGGCATCAACGTGCTCAACACGGTGCAGGAGGCCGGCCGATGAGCCCGACCAGTGCAGCCACCCCGCAGGAGCTGGTCGAGCGGGCCCTGGCGATGTCACAGACCGACGGCTGCGTCGTCATCGCCGAGGAGACCAGCAGCACCAACCTGCGCTGGGCGGGGAACACGCTGACGACCAACGGCGAGATGCGCGGCCGCTCGCTCACGGTGATCGCGACCTCGGGCACGGCCACCGGCTCGCTCACCCGCAGCAACGTACGTCTGGACGAGGTCGAAGCTGTCGTCCGTGCCGCCGAGGAGGCCGCCCGATCCGCCGAACCCGCCGAAGACGCGCGCCCGCTCATCGCCGGCGCCGATCCGTCCGTGGGCTGGGACGATGAGCCCGCCGTGACGTCGAGCGCGGTCTTCGGTGCGTTCGCTCCGGCGCTGGGGGCTGCGTTCGAGCGCGCGCGCGGCGAGGGGCGCGAGCTCTTCGGCTTCGCCGAGCACGACGTCAGCACGACGTACCTGACGTCGTCGGCCGGGTTGCGGCTGCGGCACGTCCAGCCGTCCGGCCGGGCCGAGGTCACCGGCAAGTCGCACCGCCGGAGCCGGTCGAGCTTCGTCGGGCAGTCGACGGTCGACTTCACCGACGTCGACGTCGAGCGGCTCGAGGCCGAGGTTATCCGCCGGCTGGGCTGGGCCGCGAAGACGATCGATCTTGGGCCAGGGCGCTACGACACCGTCCTGCCCCCCACAGCGGTCGCCGACCTGATGATCTACCTGTACTGGTCCTCGTCGGCCCGTGAGGCGCACGACGGACGGACCGTCTTCAGCAAGGCCGGCGGCGGCACCAGGGTCGGCGAGCAACTGAGCCACCTCCCGGTGCGGCTCTGGAGCGACCCCGCTGCTCCCGGACTCGGTTGCGCGCCCTTCGTCGAGGCGTCCGCGTCCGGGCCCGCCTCGTCCGTCTTCGACAACGGGATCCCGCTGGGCGCGACCGACTGGATCGCGGACGGGACACTCGCTGCTCTGCTCCAGACACGGGCCTCAGCAGAGCTGACCGGGATGGCGGTCACGCCGGCGATCGACAACCTGCTCCTGGAGGTCCCCGGCGCAACCGGGTCCACCGACGACCTCGTCGCCTCGACCAGCGGACGCGCGCTGCTCCTCACCTGCCTCTGGTACATCCGCGAGGTCGACCCGCAGACCCTGCTGCTGACCGGGCTCACCCGCGACGGGGTCCACGTCGTGGAGGACGGCGAGGTCGTGGGGACCGCCACGAACTTCCGCTTCAACGAGAGCCCGGTGGACCTGCTCGACCGGATCCAGGCCGCCTCGCAGACCCAGAACTGCCTGCCCAGGGAGTGGGGCGACTACTTCACCCGGGCGGCGATGCCGGCGCTGCGTGTCGAGGGCTTCAACATGTCCACCGTGAGCCCCGCGAACTGAGCTTCTCCGGCTAGTCGTCTTCCAACCGGAAGCCGACCTTCATGCCGACCTGGACGTGCTCGATGGCGCCGTCCACGATCTGACCGCGGATCTCGGTCACCTCGAACCAGTCGAGGTGACGCAGGGTCTGGGCGGCCCGGGAGATCCCGTTCTTGATCGCCTCGTCGATCCCTTCGTCGCTCGTGCCGACGATCTCGGTCAGCCGGTACGTACGGTTCGACATCGGTGTCTCCTCAGCTCCATGGTGTCCATACGGTTGCTGCGTATGGCGCCCTCGGGGTGCCAAGGACGCCTGGGCACCGTACCGTTAGGGCGTGGCCTTCCCTCGGTCGGAGCAGGTGTACCGCATCACCGGGGCACCGACTGCGCTCTCCGACGACATGCGTGGCCGCCAGCGCCGCTACCTGCTCTCGATGGGCGTGCGGACCCTCTGCTTCATCGGTGCCACCATCGTGTCCGGACCGCTGCGCTGGGTGCTCATCGTCGGTGCGGTGCTCCTGCCGTACCTTGCTGTGGTCTTCGCCAACGCGGGCCGCGCTGCCATGCCGAGCCAGCCCCCGACCACGGTCTACCAGGCGAGCCGGCCGGCTCTCGGCGGCAGTCCTGACGTACCCCCGCAGTAGCCCGAAAACAGCGGTGGGAGCGTGCCGCTTTTTCGTGAGTTCTTCATACCCGGCGACACCATTTCGTGACATGCTGGTCGGCGACGCCGCGGTCCCCCGGTTGCGGCGTCGTCGTGCGATGCCGGACGGCTCCCCCCGTGGCTGTCCGGCATCGCCATCTTCTGGGCGAGCGCTGGGAGACCCGACAGTGCCCCCTGATCCGGTCCTCGTGACCCGGCTCCGGGCCGCTGGCTGCGTCTTCGCCGAGGACGAGGCGACCCTGCTTTCCGAGGCGGCGCAGACGCCCGCGGACCTCAAGCAGCTGGTTGCCCAGCGCGTCGCCGGGCTCCCTCTGGAGCAGGTCCTTGGTTGGGCCGAGTTCTGTGGCCTGCGGATCGCGGTGGACCCGGGCGTTTTCGTTCCGCGGCGCCGGACTGAGTTCCTCGTACGTCAGGGCGTGGCCCTCGCGCCGCCGAGGCCGGTCGTCGTCGACCTCTGCTGCGGGACGGGCGCGGTCGGGGCCGCCCTGCTCGCCACCCTGGATGTCGCTGAGATCTATGCGGTGGACATCGATCCGGCAGCGGTGCGCTGTGCCGAGCGGAACGTCGGCGGCGCAGGCCAGGTGTTCGAGGGCGACCTCTACGGGCCGCTGCCGACATCGCTGCGAGGCCGCGTCGACCTACTTGTCGCCAACGCGCCGTACGTCCCGACCAGGGCCATCGCCCTGATGCCACCTGAAGCCCGCGTGCACGAGGCTCGGATCGCGCTCGACGGGGGCGACGACGGCCTCGACGTGCACCGCCGGGTGGCCGCCGAGGCCGCGGCGTGGCTTGCACCGAGGGGTCACCTGCTCATCGAGACCAGCGAGTCGCAGGCGCGGGTGGCCTCGGGGATCTTCGCTGCCCAAGGTCTGACCGCGCGGATCGTGACGGACGAGGAGGCTGGGGCGACCGTGGTCATCGGGTCGCGCGGCTAGGAGCCCGGAACTAGCCGCCGATCGCGGACATCGGTCGGATCGGCTGCAGGAAGGTCGGGTCGTTGATCCCGTGGCCGGGCTTCTTGGCCAGCAGCGAACCCTTGAGCAGGTCGCCTAGGGCAGCGTCGTCGGCCCCGTCGCGCAGAGCAGCGCGCAGGTCCGTCTCGTCGGTGGCGAAGAGGCAGTTGCGGACCTGCCCGTCGGCGGTCAGTCGGACCCGGTCGCAGGCGCCACAGAAGGGCGCCGTCACCGAGCTGATCACGCCGACTCGGCCGGGACCGCCGTTCACCACCCAGGTCTGGGCGGGTGCGCTCCCCCGCAGCTCGGCGGGATCTTCCACGAGGTCGAAGTCGGTTTGCAACATCGCCAAGATCTCGGTCCCGGTGACCATCGTCGAGCGGTCCCAGGCGTGCTGGGCGTCCAGCGGCATGTGTTCGATGTAGCGCAGCTCGTACCCCCGCTCGAGGCACCACCGCAGCAGGCCGGTGGCCTCGTCGTCGTTGACCCCGCGCATCAGCAGCGCGTTGACCTTGACCGGCGTCAAGCCGGCGTCGTGCGCCGCGGCCAGGCCGGCGATCACGTCGGCGAGCCGGTCGCGCTTGGCGAGTGCGATGAACCGCTCGCGGTCGAGAGTGTCGAGGCTGACGTTCACCCGGTCCAGCCCGGCAGCCTTCAGCGCCGAGGCGGTCCGCTCCAGGCCGATGCCGTTCGTCGTCAGCGACATCCGCGGGCGGTTGTCCAAGCGTCCGACCCGCTCGACGATGTGGACGATGCCCTTGCGCAGGAGGGGCTCGCC
>JANYIP010000060.1 GCA_025361995.1 Streptomycetales bacterium
GCGCTCGTGGCGGCTGGCTTCGTGCGCGCCGCGGCTGCCGCCGAGGTGGTGTGGGCGACCACCACCGACGAGGCGTTCACCGCTCTGGAGGCCGGCCTGTCAACGCCGACCCACACCGGGTCGGCGCCCACAGCGGCCGAGCTCCTCGAGGCCCAGCCCTAGCCCGTGGCTGGGCGGACCAGGGCGAGCTGGGCCGTCGCCGTACCGCCCGACGTCGGGCCGAGGAGCCGCACGGTCTCGCCGACCTTGAGGTCCGCCACCGTGCCCTTGGCCTTGTCGGCGCGGACGTGGGTGGTGGAGTCGAGAGTCCAGGTCTCGGTGAAACCGTCGCTCGCCTTGACGGCGACCGAGGTCGGTGAGACGGCGGTGATGACGCCGATCTCGGTGTCGTACGTCTTGACACCGTCCTTGGTCTGCACGGTGAACTCCCCGTGCAGGACCCGCTTGCCCAGCCCGCGCAATTTGGCGGCGCCTGCGCCGGCGTGAGCAGCCGTGCTAGCTGTGGTCGTGCTGGCCCCGGTCGGGGCCGGGCTGGAGTCGGCGGCCATGGCCACGCCGGTGAGGGCGGCGGCGCCGAGAACCCCCGTGGTCACCCACGCGCCGACGACGACGGCCTTGCGGCTGTTGCTCTTCATGCTGTCCTCCATCAATAGGCGAACCCCGTGCTGGTCCGCGCTGGTAGCACTGACGATGCGCCGCTCGGATGCGGTGGCTGTCCCGGGCGTGTACGGGTTGTGTAAGGCCGGGCAGGCCGCTCAGGCGAGGCCGCGGCGCGCGACGGCCGGGGGACGGGTGCCGCGGATCGACGCCACCATGTCCAGGGTCTGCCGGGTCTGCGCAACGTTGTGGGCCCGGTAGACCCGAGCGCCCAACCATGCGCTGACCGCGGTGGTGGCGAGCGTCCCGACCAGCCGGTCGTCGACCGCGCGGTCGAGGGTCTCGCCCACGAAGTCCTTGTTGGACAACGACACGAGCACCGGCCAGCCGGTGGCGACGAGCTCGCCGAGCCGGCGGGTCGCCTCGAGCGAGTGTCGGGTGTTCTTCCCGAAGTCGTGCCCCGGGTCGATCAGCACCGACTCGCGCCCGACACCAGCTGCCACCGCGCGATCCGCGAGGTCGAGCGTGCGCGCGAGGATGTCGGCAACCACGTCGTCGTAGGCAACCCGGTGCGGTCGGGTCCTGGGCTGCTGGCCGCCGGCGTGCGTGCAGACGTACCCGCAGCGATAGCGCGCCGCGACCTCAGGCAGGCCAGGGTCGACGCCACCCCATGCGTCGTTGACGAGGTCGGCGCCGGCTGCGCAGACGACCTCGGCGACCTCGCTGCGCCAGGTGTCGACGCTGATGACCAGGTCGGGGTGGCGATCGCGGACCGCCTCGACGAAGGTAGCCGTCCGCCGGATCTCCTCGCGCGCGTCGACGTCGGGCCCAGGCCCGGCCTTGACGCCGCCGATGTCCACGATCGCGGCGCCTTCGGCAACGGCCCGGTCCACCGCCTCCAAGGCCGCCGCGTCAGAGAACGTGGCGCCCTGGTCGTAGAACGAGTCGGGAGTGCGGTTGACGATCGCCATGATCACGAGGTCGTCCTCGCCGAAGACGCGAGCGCCGAGCCGCAGCTGCACAGCGCCTCCTGACCGGTGAGAACCCCTCCAGCGTGGCACGATCGTCTCCGGCGGGTGCGAACAGGGTTGGCTAGGTCGCGCGGGAGAGGATCAGGGCGTGAACGTGTTCTGGGTGCTCCTGGGCATCGCGGTCCTGGGTGGGGTGGCCGTGGTGGCCTCCGGGCGGGGCGACGGGCTGGCGAACGCCGAGCCGGACCGGGCCGACCTGACCCTGCCGACGGACCGGCCGGCCGCACGTGAGGACGTGGACCGGCTGCGCTTCGCAGTGGGGGTGCGCGGCTACCGGATGGACGAGGTGGACGACGTCCTTGACCGGTTGGCGCACGACATCGCCCTGCGGGATCAGCAGATCCTCGAGCTGGAGAGCCACCTCGCACAGCACGAGGCTGACCCAGAGCTCGGGGCGCTGCCTGCGCCCGCGGAGCCGCCTGAGCCCGCTGAGCCGGTCGAGCCCGTGGAGGGCGCGGCCATGGTGCCGCCGGTCGAGTCGCACAGCGACCCGATGACGACGCGGACGTTGCTCGTCCCGCTCGAGACGTACACCCAGCACGCCCGGGACTCAGGAGACATAGGAGACACAGGAGACACGGCGGACTCCCACGACGCCGAGGACACTTCCGGTGGCTGATCCGGCGGGTCGACCGGCCACGGTCACCGTGGACGTCATGGTCGACGCCCCGGTCGAGGCGGTCTGGGCCGCTGTGGTCGACTGGGAGCGGCAGTCTGACTGGATGCTGGGGACGACCGTGCGCGGGACGACCAACGACGGGGTCGGGCTCGGCGGGGGGATCGAGGCGTACACCGGGGTCGGCCCGGTTGGCTTCCTCGACACGATGGTGATCACCGAGTGGGAGCCGCCCTACCGCTGCACGGTCCTGCACACCGGCAAGGTCGTGCGCGGGCGGGGCATCTTCGAGGTGTTCGCGCTGCCGGCCGGGAGGTCCCGGTTCGTGTGGTCGGAGGAGCTGGACCTGCCGCTGGGGCGGCTGGGGCGACTCGGGTGGCCACTGGCGAAACCGGCGCTGGCGGCCGGGGTCCGCAGGTCGCTGGTGAAGCTTGCGCGCTCGGTGGAGGCCGAGCACGAGCACTGAGGACTGAGGACTGATGACGGGCTGCGAGCGGTGAGTGCCAGCGGTCTGGTCGTGGGGGATGACGGGGTGGCTCGGTGCTCGTGGGGGGCGTCGGCGCCGGACTACCTGAGCTACCACGACCGGGAGTGGGGGCGCCGGCTGACCGGCGACGACGCCATGTTCGAGCGGCTCACGCTGGAGGCGTTCCAGTC
>JANYIP010000095.1 GCA_025361995.1 Streptomycetales bacterium
CCGGGATCGCCGTCAACGCGCTCGGGCACGCGCACCCGGCGGTCATCGAGGCGGTCACGCGACAGGTGGGCACGCTGGGCCACACGTCCAACCTGGCGATCAACACCCCGGCGGTCGAGCTCGCCGAGCGCATCCTCGCGCTGGCCGGGCGGGACGGGAGAGTCTTCTTCTGCAACAGCGGCGCCGAGGCGTCCGAGGCTGTGCTGAAGATCGCCCGCCGGACCGGCCGACCGGGGTTCGTCACCGCGCAGGGCTCGTTCCACGGGCGTACGACAGGAGCGCTCGTGCTCACCGGGCAGCCCGCGAAGCGGGAGCCGTTCACCCCGCTGCTCGGCGGCGTCAGCTATGTCCCGTACGGGGATGCCGGCGCGCTCCACGACGCAGTGGGAGCGTCCACGTCCGCGGTGTTCCTCGAGCCGGTCCAAGGCGAGGGCGGCGTCGTACCGGCCCCGGCCGGCTACCTCGCTGCGGCCCAAGCCAGCGCCCGCGAGGCCGGCGCCCTGTTCGCGCTGGACGAGGTGCAGACCGGGATCGGGCGGACCGGCCGGTGGTTCGCGTACCAGCACGACGTTCTCGGCCACGACCGGCTCGAACCTGACATCGTGACGCTGGCCAAGGGCCTGGGTGGCGGCTTGCCGATCGGGGCCTGCGTGGCCTTCGGCGCGGCCGCCGACCTGCTCACGCCGGGTCAGCACGGCTCGACCTTCGGCGGAAACCCGATCTCCTGCGCAGCGGCGCTGGCCGTGCTCGAAACGATCAAGACCGACGGGTTGCTGGCCCGGGCTGAGCTGCTCGGGACACGGATCTCCGCCCGCGTCGAGGCGCTGGGTCACCCGCTGGTCGCCGGCGTGCGCGGCCGTGGCCTTCTGCTCGGGATCGTCCTGGCCGAACCGCTGGCGAAGGCGGCCGAGGAGGCCTTGCGCGAGCGGGGCGTCCTGGTCAACGCGGTCGCACCGGACGTGATCCGGATCGCACCGCCGCTGGTGCTCACCGACGCCGAGGCCGACCACTTCCTCGAAGTCCTGCCCATCGCCCTCGATGCTGTCGTCCCGGTGGAGGTGTCGGCTCGATGACCGTTGTGCACACCAAGGCCGCCCGGCACTCCCGCATCGTCGGGCTGCTGGCCCAGACCAGGGTGCGCTCGCAGGGAGAGCTCGTCGGGCTGCTCGCTGCGGACGGGTTCGGTGTCACCCAGGCGACGCTCTCCCGGGACCTCGACGAGCTGGGTGCGGTCAAGGTCCGCGACGCTCGGGGTGCGCTCTGCTACGCCGTGCCCGGGGAGGGTGGGGACTCCACCCCGCGGCCGGTCCCGGACGAGCCGGGCGCAGTGGACGCGCTGCGACGCCGATGCGAGGACCTGCTCGTGTCCGTCGACAGCTCGGCCAACATCGTGATCCTGCGTACGCCGCCGGGCGGGGCGCAGTACCTGGCCTCGACGATCGACCACACAGTGCTCCCTGACGTGATCGGTACGGTCGCCGGCGACGACACCATCCTGCTCGTCACCCGCGACCCGGCCGGCGGCGCCGACGTCGCCGCAGCCCTGCTCGCCCTCGCCGACGGACCGGACAGCTCCGCTGCGAGAACTAGCCCTGACCACCAGCCCGACCAGAAAAGAGAAGCACCGTGAAAGACCGTGTCGTGCTCGCGTACTCCGGAGGCCTCGACACCTCCGTGGCCATCGGCTGGATCGCAGAGGTCACCGGCGCCGAGGTCATCGCGGTCGCCGTCGATGTCGGCCAGAACGGCGAGGACCTCGACGTGATCCGCGGGCGTGCGCTGGCCTGCGGCGCGGTCGAGGCCGAGGTCGCCGACGCGAGGGAAGAGTTCGCCGACGAGTACTGCCTGCCGGCCCTGAAGGCCAACGCGCTGTACATGGACCGCTACCCGCTGGTCTCAGCGCTCTCCCGGCCGGTGATCGTCCGGCACCTGGTCGCCGCGGCCAGGAAGCACGACGCCACCACCGTCGCCCACGGGTGCACCGGCAAGGGCAACGACCAGGTCCGTTTCGAGGTCGGGATCGGCGCGCTCGCCCCCGAGCTCACCTGCATCGCCCCGGTCCGTGACTACGGCATGACCCGCGACAAGGCGATCGAGTTCGCCGACCGGACCGGGCTGCCCATCGACGTGTCGAAGAAGTCGCCGTACTCGATCGACCAGAACGTCTGGGGCCGCGCCGTCGAGACCGGCTTCCTCGAGGACATCTGGAACGCCCCCATCGAGGATGTGTACGACTACACCGCCGACCCGGGTGTGCCGCGCGAGCCCGACGAGGTCGTCATCACCTTCGACCGCGGTGTCCCGGTGGCCATCGACGGCAAGCCCGTCTCGATGCTGGCCGCGATCCAGCAGCTCAACGCCCGCGCCGGCGCCCACGGTGTCGGCCGGCTCGACCTCGTCGAGGACCGGCTGGTCGGCATCAAGAGCCGGGAGGTGTACGAGGCCCCCGGAGCGGTCGCGCTCATCACCGCGCACCAGGAGCTCATGAACGTGACCGTCGAGCGTGACCTGGCCCGGTTCACCCGCGGGGCGG